>CAYTZU010000055.1:0-6888 GCA_964442725.1 uncultured Pseudomonadota bacterium | reverse complement strand
AACAATATGTAACATAAAGTTTAAAGGCCTGTTCGCCTGAGATTTTTTTTGATTCAATGGTCTTTGGGTCTTTAATGTACGAATAAAAGATCTGCTGCCCCTTTTCTAAGCTTGAGAAAAATCTGTCGGTTTCATCGGTGATTATTTTTTCAATCAAACGATGTTGTTGTGTTAGTTCTGGGTAGGCATCATCCATCGATTCAGTTAGTGGATGCGCTAATTTGACAAAAAGATCCTTATCTCCTGATAATTTTTTAGAGAAAAGCAGTGCTCGTCGTATAATTTTCCTCAAAACATAGCCTCGGCCTTCGTTTGAAGGTTTTCCGCCGTCAGCAATTATAAAACTCGTGCTTCTTATGTGGTCGCACAAAACGTTAAAGGCTGCCTTAATCTCAAATGAACTTTTCTGATAATTGATTCCGGTCAATTGTTCAATTTTAAATCGGATCGGCTCAAATACGTCTGTTTCAAAGATGCTTGCTGAATCTGATAATACCGTTACAAGCCGTTCAAAGCCCATTCCAGTGTCAACGCCAACTCTTTTGAGTGGAATTAATTGGCCTCCTTCTTGGCGGTTATATTGCATAAACACCATGTTCCAAATTTCAACAAACCGCTCGTCTTCGCCCTGTGCATCATATTTTTCGCCTCTGTCGTAGAAAATTTCGCTGCAAGGGCCACATGGGCCGGTTTCACCCATCTGCCAAAAATTATCGGCATCTCCAAGCCTTCTAATTTTACTCAAAGGCAAACCAATTTCCTCATTCCAGATTTTTTCGCTTTCATCATCGCTTGTGTGAACTGTGGCTGAGAGTCGGTTTGGATCAATCTCTAAATCTTTGGTTAAAAATTCCCAAGCAAATAAAATAGCTTGTTTTTTGAAATAATCCCCGAATGAGAAGTTTCCCAGCATTTCAAAAAATGTTAAGTGTCTACGAGTAAAGCCGACTTGATCAAGGTCGTTATGCTTTCCGCCTGCACGAATACATTTTTGGACTGTTGTTGCTCGATTATAAGGTCGGGATTCTTTGCCCAGGAAAATATCTTTGAATTGATTCATTCCGGCATTGGCAAACAAAATTGTCGGGTCTTGCGCTGGAATTACTGGCGAACTTTTAACAACTTCATGCCCATTTCTTGCAAAGAAATCTATAAACTTCTTTCTTATAATCGACGGATTCATAATTTTATAATATCAATAAGGTTTTAAATTTTAAGCTTGGGACCCTCATCCATTATAAATTAAATTAAAACGAATCAATGGTCTACTAAATCGGGCTCAAATACTAATTTGGTGGCAATCAATAAATTACTTTGGCTGGATTTCTAACTTTCTGTTCCTTTGGACTTTGATTTGACTGTGTTAAATTTTGGCCTTAAGCTCAAAGAAAATTGGATTTTTAGTTAGAACTGAAATTACAGTCTGGACTATTGCCAGTTCTTAAGTATAAATAGAAATTCATCGATAAATTTGGAATGATTTGCGATCCCAAATTTGAGGTTTTTAGCTGCTCAAGGCGGTAAGGAGAATTAAATGAACAAGGCTTTTTCGTTAAGAAAAGAGGACAGGGATCCCAAATGGCGGGTTATTGACGCTCAAGGGCAGGTTTTAGGACGTCTTGCAACAAAAATTGCTGTTGCACTTAGAGGTAAGGATAAGGTTACCTTTACTCCACATCAAGATGCAGGAGATTTTGTCGTTGTAAAGAATTGTGAAAAGGTTATCTTGACTGGCAAAAAGGTCGATCAGAAGCTTTATGTGACTCACTCCGGATGGAGAAAAAATGGGTTTAAAGAGCGGTCGGTTGATGATGTTTTGAAAAAACACCCAACACACTTGGTTGTTCATGCAGTCAAAGGCATGCTTCCAAAAACCAAGCTTGGTAGGGAGTTGTTTAGAAAATTAAAGGCTTATGCTGGAAATGTTAATCCACACACAGCACAAACAGGAATTCAGGAATAAGCAGCTTTAATAGTTAATTTGAAATAGTAAGTAAAAAGGAGGGATGAGGCTTTTAAGCCTCATCCCTCCTTTTTTTATTTTCCAAAGATTAGTCGATAAATGTCTTTATAGGTCAAAACAACAAAGAGAAGCAGAAGTAGGAATGTTCCAAAGTTGGTTATCATTCGTAAGCTTGGGATTGTTCGGCCAAGCATAGCTTCACAAGTTTCGACTAAAATTCGTCCGCCATCGAGGATTCCGATCGGTAGCAGGTTTAAAATTGCAAGGCTCACGCTGAAATAAGCCAAGAAAAAAATTAGAGGGAAAACTCCATCACGAGCATGTTTAAAGCTTTGTGAAATTATCATTATTGGGCCGCCAAGCAAGTCCATGCTTCTCTTTACGAAGATGTATTTTAAAGCTAAAACGGTTCCTGAAGCATAAAACCAGGTTGCTTTAAAGCCATTAACGATTGATTGAGCAAATGTTGGCCTAGGAGTATCTACTTCTTGTCCAAGCACAGGATCGAGAATTACCCCCATAGCACTGCCGGTTTTATGTGCGGTTTCAAGATCATTTAATTTTATGTTGATAATGGATGGATTTTTGTCGTCTTCGGTTTTTTTAATGTGAAGGCGTATTGTTTTGCCTAGATTTTCATGAAGAACAGTCGAAAAACCTGCAAAATCCATAGTTTTGTTGTCTGAAAAACTCACATTTTCTATTCCAACAATGACAAAATCCTTTTCAAGCCCAGCAGTTGCTGCAGTGGAGTTTGGGAGAACTTTAAGTATTCTTATCTCTTTAAGGGCTTTTCCTGTTGGCCCAAACCATGAAATTCCAGCAAAAAGTATTATGGCCAGGAAGAGATTAAATGTGATTCCACCGATCAAAATTATAAGTTTTTGCCAGTAAGGCTTAGCTCGGAAAGAATCAGGAGCGATTTTTAAGGGTTGTCCATCGGTTTGCTCTTCATTGAGTTCATCCTTGATTTCGGTGTATCCACCCACTGGGATGGCCGAAACCCTAAATTTAGTTCCGTAGATCTTTTTTTCGATCAAAACTGGCCCAAAGCCAACCGAAAAAGTGGGAGCTGAAACATTAAAAATTTTGCAAAAAATGAAGTGTCCACATTCGTGAACAAAGGTTACAAAGCCAAATCCAATGATTGCGCCCAAAATTGGAACTGCTTTCCAAACTATTGTTAGGACGATGTTATAAAGAGAATTTGAAAACATTAATAATGATTCCGTAGTCATTAAACCCTAATTTCTCATAACTTAGCCTTAAAAACACTATTCTTTTCAAATTTAACATGTTGAATGGGCTAAGTCTATAAAAGCTCAATGCACTGATTATTTGATAAAATTCATCATTTTTCAAAGGCCATATTCAAAAAAGTTTTTAATTTCACGGGATATTTTGTGTTGCGTCTTGAAAAAATCAAACAAAAATATATGCTCTTTGTGCAGCCTATGGGTTACCTGTCTCTATGGACAGAAGTGCTAATGCTGTTTCTATGATGATTTTTGTCTAAGAAAGAAGTAATTATTTAGTTTTTGTCTGGTTTGTATAAAAGTTTTGACGGCCACCGAAAACAAGGTGCCAGATTTTGTGGGGAATGGATGCCTACCGTAAATCAGCTAATAAGAAAAGGACGAAAGCCTGTAAAAAACAAGACGGACTCCCCGGCCTTGGTTTCATGTCCTCAAAAAAGAGGGGTTTGTACGCGTGTGTCGACTGTTAAGCCTAAAAAACCGAACTCAGCTTTAAGAAAGGTGGCGAAGGTCAAACTTACAACAGGAAAGGAAATTACCGCTTATATTGGTGGCGAGGGTCATAATTTGCAGGAGCACTCAGTGGTGCTTGTTCGTGGCGGAAGGGTGAGGGACTTGCCCGGCGTTAAATATCATATTATAAGAGGTACTTTGGACTGTGCTGGTGTTACTGCTAGAAAGCAGGCTAGGTCTAAATATGGACGTAAGCGTAAGTAGTTAAGGAGTTCGACAGATGCCTAGACGTAAAAAAGTGAGTTATAAGCGACATATTGGTGGTGATGGAAGATTTGGTTCTCCAGTAGTTCACAAAATGATAAATGTAATCATGCGTCGTGGAAAAAAAGGTGTTGCCAGCGCAATAGTCTATGAAGCAATTGACTCTTTGGTGGCAAAAGCCGGTGGCAATGAAAAGGTTGGATATTCGCTGTTTGAAAAGGCAATTGAAATTATCAAGCCAACGCTCGAGGTTAAGTCAAGAAGAGTTGGTGGTGGTTCGTATCAAGTTCCAATGGAAGTTCGTCCAGAAAGAGCTTTGATGCTTGCTTTGCGTTGGATTGTTGAAGCAGCAAAGAAAAGATCTGATAAAACAATGGGACGTCGTCTTGCTGCTGAGTTAATGGAAGCGGTTGAAGGAAAGGGCGGTGCTATAAAGAAGAAAAGTGATGTACACAGAATGGCTGAAGCTAACAGGGCTTTTTCTCATTATGCGTGGTAATTTTGTAAAAACTGTGGAAGGAATGTGATGAGTAAGAAATTAAGTGCCTGTCGCAATATTGGAATTATGGCACACATTGATGCGGGTAAAACCACAGTAACTGAGCGTATTTTATTCTATACTGGTGTTTCCCATAAGATAGGAGAGGTTCATGAGGGCGCAGCAATCATGGACTGGATGGAGCAAGAGCAGGAGCGAGGAATTACGATAACTTCTGCTGCAACAACCTGTTTTTGGAAAAATCACAGAATAAATATTATAGATACTCCTGGCCACGTAGATTTTACAATCGAAGTTGAGAGATCGCTTAGAGTTTTAGATGGAGCTGTTGCGGTTTTTTGTGGAGTTGGAGGAGTTCAGCCTCAATCTGAGACTGTTTGGCATCAAGCTAACAAACACATGGTTCCTCGAATCGCTTTTGTTAATAAGATGGATCGAATTGGTGCTGATTATTTTTCAGTAGTTGAAGAAATTGGTGACAAGCTTCACGGAAATCCTTTGGCTATGCAGATTCCAGTTGGTCAATCAGAAGAATTTCATGGGATTATAGATGTTTTGGAAAACAAAATGGCTGTTTTCAGCGAAGAAAATAGTGGATCTATGATTGAGTGGAAAGAGGTTCCAGAGGAATATAAAGCAAAGCAGCAAGAAGCTTATTTGAAAATTGTTGAAGCGGCATGTGATTTTGATGATGATTTGGCAGAAAAATATTTAGATGGAGCTGAGATCTCGTTGAGTCAGATTCGAAAAGCAATTCGAAAAGGTACGATATCGCTTGATTTGACTCCAGTTTTTTGTGGTACAGCATTTAAAAATAAAGGTGTGCAGCTCGTTTTGGATGCCGTTGTTGATTATTTGCCATCTCCACTTGAGGTTCCATCAGTTGTTGGAACAGATCCAAAAACTGGACTTGAAATCGAAAGAAAAGCTTCAGATACGGAACCGTTTTCATGTTTGGCTTTTAAAATAATGGTTGATCAATTCGTTGGAACGTTGACCTTTGTCAGAGTTTATTCAGGCGAATTAGAGGCCGGTTCATATGTTTACAATTCCACTAGCGGTAAAAAAGAAAGAGTTAGTCGAATTCTTCAGATGCACGCTAATAAACGAGAGGATCTAAAAAAGGTTTCAACTGGAGATATTGCTGCAGTTGTTGGGCTTAAGGAAGTCAGAACTGGCGAAACCTTGTGTGATGAAAAGAATCCGATCGTTTTAGAAACAATAAAGAGTCCAGAGGCTGTTGCAAGTATGTCAATTGAGCCTAAGGGCAAAAATGAATATGAAAAAATGGTTTTGGCTCTCAGAAAGTTGATGCAAGAGGATCCGTCATTTAGATTCACATTCGATGAAGAAACTGGTCAAACGGTGATTTATGGAATGGGTGAGCTTCACTTAGAAATTATCGTTGACAGAATGAAGCGAGAACACAAGGTTGAAGCAACGGTGGGTCGTCCACAGGTTGCTTATAAAGAGACAATCAGAAAGTCTTCTGAGGCCGAAGGTAAATTTATTAGACAGTCCGGTGGTCGCGGTCAATATGGTCACGTGTGGATTAAAATGGATCCACTTGAACGAGGTGCTGGATTTGAATTTAAAAATGCAGTTGTTGGTGGAGCAATTCCAAAAGAATTTATTCCAGCCGTTGAAAAGGGTATGAAAGAAGCTTTGGTTGCTGGTGTTGTAGCTGGATATCAGGTTCAAGATTTGAGAGTAACATTGTTTGATGGATCTTTCCATGATGTTGACTCATCTGAAATTGCATTTAAAGTGGCTGCAACCATTGCATTTAAAGAGGCTATGAAAAAGGCTGATCCAGTGCTGCTTGAGCCAATCATGAAAGTTGAAGTTTTCACTCCAGAAGAAAGTATGGGTGATGTTATGGGAGACTTGAGTTCCAGAAGAGGAAGGATTCTTGGAATGGAGCCTAAAAAAGGTGTTCAAGTTATAGATTCAGAGGTTCCGCTTTCTGAAATGTTTGGATATGCGATGGCTATTCGATCAATGACTCAGGGGCGAGCAAGCTATTCTATGCAGTTTGCAGAATACAGAGAGGTTCCAAAGGCAGAGCAAGAAGAGATTGCCAAGGCAAATAAAAATTAATGAAATTTGGTTTATTGTTAAAACTTTAAGGTTTTAGTTTTTAATAAGGGGTTTAAGTAATGGCTAAAGGTATTTTTAATCGCTCGAAACCTCACGTAAACGTGGGAACAATCGGTCACGTAGATCATGGTAAAACTACTTTGACAGCAGCGATCACAACGGTTCTTGCAAAACGAGGTTTGGCTGAAGTTAGAGCATTTGACCAAATTGATAATGCCCCAGAAGAGAAAGCTCGTGGTATAACAATTGCTGCTTCCCACGTCGAATATGAGACAGCAAAAAGACACTATGCGCACGTAGACTGTCCTGGTCACGCTGACTATGTAAAAAACATGGTTACAGGTGCTGCTCAG
>CAYTZU010000054.1:0-7050 GCA_964442725.1 uncultured Pseudomonadota bacterium | reverse complement strand
GGTCTGTACTAAGGTTAGAAATGTCATTTTTTGTGCAATGCAAATTTCTTTTGTTTTTAACATTTTCAAGCCTTATGACATCACCATTTTTAACTGGCTGACCAATTTGCGCATTGAATGGATCGCCCTTTTTGTGAGGTCCCTTGATCACCCACCAAGACTCCTCCTCTTCAAGCTTTAAATTATCGGCAGAATCATCAAAATCTGTTGAGCAAACAACTCGTCCTTTATTGAATTGTCCAATCGGCTTAAAGACTTCACTGGTATGAGCTCCCTCTTTTCCGTACAAATGATTAAGGGTTTTAAGACTTGCCAGTTTTATTTTATCCCCATATGAAATATCCCGCTTTTCATTTTTAACAAGCCTAGACAAGCATTCTTTTATTTCATGATCAATATTTTTTATAGATGCCGAGGCCCTTGATTTAAGCGCATCATCTTTTGCCTGACGACCAAATTTTTTACACTTTATGGCCAACATTAAGAGTTCATGAAGTTTATATGGATTGGTTTGACCGTCTCTGATCAAAAAATCACGATCATCATCTGCCTTTGCTGTGTCATCATCTCCACCGACAGTTCTCAAATATCTTTTTACGTGGAAAGATTTAAGGGCATAAAAAAAACTTGAGATGCGCTCAATTTTAGCAAATAACTCATCATTTAATGTGCTGTTGCGACCTATTCTACATTCCTCTGCCTTTGGGATCTTTGAAACTGTCGAAAATCCTGGGGAATCCTCTGTTGAGTCCTCAACAATTTGATAATCTGTATAAGTTAAATCTCCGCCATTTTTTGGATCAAACCAGAATTTATCAAGCTTTTTTTCATCGGATAAATCACGGCAGCTCAAAAAGCCACCAATCTCTCTGTTTACAAGACCACAATTGCTCAAATTTGTTCCGCTCAACTTCCAATGAGCATCTTTTGCATCATCACGGCCAAATTTTTCTGATGAAAGAGTCACAGAATTATTTTTTTGTGCCGAAAGATAAAAATTATCCTGCGCTTGAGCACGAATCCCAATCCAGTCATTTAAAAGTCCATCTCGATAATGTTCAACGATAAAATTTGTTGCCGGATCACTCGGATCGGTTGTGTCGGCAACAAGTCTCAAGGCTCCCAAAATATTTCTAGCCGCATAATATCGAAATGGAGATTGTTCAACATCTTTTGCAAAAAATGGATCCAATAAATTTACTGCCTGCCCACTCAATGTTTTTTGGAAATCAGCCTTTTTGCCAACAATTTTGCCACTAAATTTCTTATCAAAATCAGATCCTGCAATAAGTCCATCAACAGCATCTTTAAAAGCCCCAATACTTTTGATTTCAGACAGTTTGACGCTCGAGGCCTCCTTCAACCATTTAAATAAAATTCCCAAATTTGCCTGAGATGTAGCCTCAAGTTGCCTAAATGCAAGTGATCCTTCAATTGTTTGGAGCGCTTTGTCTGCAGATTTGATTTCTGATGGTTTTTGATCAGCTAATTCCTTTAAATCTGTCCGAAGTGTTGAAATCTGGATTATTGAATTATTTGGTAAGGCCGATCCAATATCACCGGTTTCTTGGTCATAAAAAATGTCTGTGTAACTGGTTGTCATATTTCTTATTTTTTCAAGGTTTGCCACACCCCAATTAAATCGCTCAGCGCCTGCCTCCGCTTGAGCCTTTTCAATTGCAGCCTCTTTTTCTTTTATTTGTGAAATAATTGCTGCCGGAGCGGCTGATTCTTGCGCAGTATCGGTGATCCCGCTTTCAGAAAAAAGAATAAAAAAATTAAAATTGAACAGAATGAGATATTTCCATTGAAATATCCCTGATTTTAAATGGCTTTTTTGTGACATAATAACTTGAAATCAATAAGAAATTGCAATTAATAAACCTGCGGTATAATCATTTAAAATGTCCTGTTTTTTCAATGATATGCCGCAGGTTTAGTTTTTTATAAAATCTCAAATATTACGCAGTATAATTTGCCCAATCCCTTCTAAATGAGTCGATAGTCCAACAAAAAGACTCTTCGCCGCCATCAATTGGAGCTCCTACAACTGTTTCAAGGCCTGAGAAAGTACTGCTCTTAGAAGGAATAAGACAGTTATAATCAGCAAAGAGAGCGACTCTTTTCCCATTTATCTTATTATCATTTGATAAATCAAAAACCGATCCCAGTGTAAGCTGACAATTAGGATCAGAAGAATATATAAACTCAACATCCTCCTTTGAGGGATCTTTTTGATCAATAGTTATTTTGCTTCTTTTTATTCTAATTGTGAAATTGTCATTGGCGTCACCCTGTCCAGCTCTTCCATAAAGGCAACAAATTGCACAACCTCCTGGTCTTGAATAAAAAGTATTTATACTAGGTGTCATATGAATGTTTTTCCCTGTCAAAGCATTTTCAAGCCTTATAACATCCCCATTTTTAACTGGATCTCCAAATTTTTTATTTCCCAAAAAATTACTGCTGTCGTGCGGTCCCTTTATAATCCACCATGATTGCAATTCGGAAACCCCAAGTTTGTCAGGGAAATAGTCATAATCAGATAATGAAAACAAGACTCCCTGATTAATCTTGCCAACCGAATCAAACTCCTTTATTGGTGAAGCTGCTCCATAAAGATGTCGCCAAGTTTTACAACTCAACAACTTAATCATATCGCCATATTTTATTGGCCCTTTGATCTGATTTATAGTTACTTCATTTTTCAAAAGCGAAGACTTATTTTCTATTTCCTTAAAATTATCAAAACTCCAAAACTCATCAGGGTTTGTTTGATTGAATGCAAAAACAAATGAATCGATATAAGCCAAAGCTCTTTTAGCATGAGCGGACAACGTGTTTTCAAATGACAAAACCTTTTTGACAGTCTCCACGTTTGTTGAAGCTTTTCTATATCCATAGCACTTTGCAATGAGCATCAAAATATCTGGCAATGAATAATGAGTTTTCATTTCAAGCCCTGGCCACTCTGAATCTTCATATTTAGTGCTTGAGCCAATCGTTCCATTAATAAATTCATTTTTAAATTCATCTGGACAAACAATTTCCTCTTCTTGATTATTGCTTATTTTAAATCGCCTAATTGTAATGTCGGCATCATAATCCTCTCTTTGTGATGCTATTCCTGATAAATTACTCGTATAAACAGTTACCAAATCAGCGTGATAGCGATTAACCCTGAATCCCTTTGCTTTATATAGGTCATCGACAAGCTTTCCAATTTTCGAAAAATCCTTAACAGATTCGTCATCGGTCTCAGAAATTAATTTATTTCGATAAAGAACCAAAGATGTACTAGCATCTATCCTTGGCCAATCAGCAACAACAAAAAATCCAGGTGTGCTTTGTTTACTAAATCTCACAGTACTGTCTTGGGACCAACAATCATAAACACATTGTTGAAAAGGATCTCTTGTATCAAACGATAAATATTGGGAAAATCCTGGCGAATTTTTAAAACCTAAAAGATTGTCAAAATTTAAACTTGTGCTTCCATCAGTAAATAACTTCGAATAAACAGAATCAGAAAGCCCACCAGTGACATAACTCAAAATTGAACCCAAAGCACTCTTTGAAGATGCCGAATCGGTCATCTTTTGCCTAATTATAAATGATTTCCTTATTTCCGCCTCTAAATCAACCATGTTTTGGCTTTCAAGTGAGTCATGAGGCATAGGCCCAGAAGATTGGCCACTTTTGCTGTTTTCTTGACTCTGGTCAAAATCAAAAAGAGGAAGAATTTTTATAGAGGTACCAGTGGCATCCGATGCACTTGGGCCCTCCAATGCTTGGTTTATACGCAGAGGCGTTGAATCGGCATTTGTTATTTTCAATGAGCTTGAATTTATTTCAGAATCAAGGCTTTTGATCGATGTATCAAGCCAGCCAACATTGCCAAATGGCAAAAATGATATTTTTTCATGGCAATCTATTGTCCATAAATGATTGGTGTCTTCTGATGATTTGCTTTCTTGAGAGGATGTTTGATCTTCAAGATAAGCGAGTGCAAAATCTATTAAATTGTTGTAAGCCTCTATTTTTGATGAAAAATAAAATTTGCAATTTGGAGATCTAAGTTTTTTTACCCCCAGTTGAAGAAAGGGAGAATATATCTCCTACAACAAGAGAATTTCCAATGTCGCCTGAGCTTGAAGCAATCGTCCAAACATCTGGGGTAACCCCATCAAGCAAAGACTTTTGTTCGTCTTTATTGGCTAGCAAAACAAGATTTCCACTCTTCCATTGAGCCTTGCTTGTCTTGATTCCAAAACTGTCTTCAGCCGATTTATTAGACAACGAGAGAAACTTACCTGATCGAACATTTTCTAGTCTTATTTTACTTCCAGATAAAACGAAGTCGCCAACTTTGACACTTGAAGATGGCTCGCCAGAATCTCTTATAATCCACCACGACTCATCTTCATTGAGTCCAAATTGGTCATGACTTGGGTTAAAATCAGAAGACAAAACGATAATTCCCGATTTATCAGATAAAAATGGCAATCGAGAATTCTGTCCAAGACGACCAAAAAGATGCTTCCATGTTGAGGTGCTCAATAATTTAATTTTATCTCCATAACAAATCATTCTTTTTTTAGATTTTATCTTTTCCAAGGACTCTGTGGCCAATTTTGATAAACCAACAAGGTTATCTTGGGCTTTTTTATAGCTCTCAGGAATAACCGCTTCGTCCCTTGAATATACCGGTCTGTCAACGTAAGAAGCGTTAATTCCAAAAAGCATCAAAACGTCATCTATTCCATAATATCCCTCTGTATCAACATCTCTGACCTTTAAATCAAATGGGTCAGAGTCTTTCCACATCATGTCATTTGTAACTCCGCCAGCCGTTACCAGATATCTTTTGATCGAAGTATTTATTTGATATGGATGCTTAACGATTGAATCAGTCAAATCGATAACATCTTCAACCGAAAGACTTATTGGATCGTTAGATTCAGCGTTGTAACGAATGGCTGAATTCTTGCTAAGTTCCAATTTTCCAACAACATAGAACTTCTCGAGTTGGTTTGCTCCTCCATAGTTTGACTCCTTTTTTTCCTCATAAAGGAATTTAAACTCTCGAGGTTGATACAACCTTGGATTAAGCCCTATTTTATCCTGAGCAGAATCTGGCTTTTTGTCATTTGTTTTGAAAGAAAGAAAACCATCCCGACCAAAATTTTGAAATCCACATTTTTCAAAAGAAGCACCATTTAATATCCATAAAGCCTCTTCTGGTGCATTTTTTAGGTCAATTGTTTTGAAATTGAGAGAAATTAAATTATCAACTTTTATGTCTTTATCAACATAGAGAAAAACTTCGTTAGTATTGCTGTTTTTAGGATCAGGCTTTGGATTATCAGTAGAAAAAAGATAATATACCGTTGAAAGATCCTTAAAATACTTCCTTATTTTAAATTCAGCTTTCGAAGAAGCTGCTTTTTTTGAAACTATGTAATATCGATTAAAAATCTCTTCAAGAGTACAGTACTTTTCGTCAATTGAAAAACATGGCTGAGAAAATATTAAAAATAGACAACAAATGAAATATTTAAATAGTCCATAAGGCTTTATCATGAAATTCATCTATTTTTTTAGTTATCTGTTAAAACTTTTTTAAAAATAGCATATCGACAAACAATAACTATGATCCATAAAGCAATAATTTTAATTCAAAGCAAAATTATCCTGATTTATTATTTGAGCAGCTTGCGCTTTAGCTGCCTCTTGAGCCGCAATTTCCTCAGGTGTTGGCTGACCTTGGTTTCCAGACAAAATTGCCATTCCAACGCCACCACCTATGTTTAAGGCCGCGCTTGAAACGCGCTTTTGAACAGGATTTGAAGAAAATCCAACAAATTCATAATTAGCTCTTGCCTGGTCAGCCTCTTCTATTATTTTTTCAATCTCTTTTTGCGACAAGTTTGGATCATGAGAGATTCCATCTCGATCTTCATCATCAAGTTTTTTGGCTTTCAAAATTGGCGCAGCATCATCATCGGTGTAAATTGACAGTTTCTGAGCCCAAACCTTTTCTTCAGACAACTGTTTTTCAAGATCAGCCAACTTTTCAGCCGATTCTTGACCCCCGGTTGCCTCAAGCTCATTTTTAGCTTTGTTAACTTCTTCTCTTAAATCATCAATTTTTTTCCTTGCCGATCCAAGAGCAGCAGATCTTGATTGGTAAGGATCAAATAACGAGGACAAAGATTTCCTTTCCTCAGCAACTTTTTTGCTTACGTCAGACTCTTCGTGCTTTATGACTTCAAGTTCATCAGCCAATTTTTTGTCACTTGGATTTGCCAATAATCGTTTTTCTAAATCAGTTCGGCTCTGTTGAACTTTCTTTAACTCACTGACAGCGGCAACATAGTCATCTCGAGCTTTCAAAACTTTGCCAGCCTTGCCATGATAATAGGTTTTTTCTGCAATATCCTTTGCCCATTTTGCCTCGTCATCAGCGGCCACCTTTCTACTCATCAAATCACCGATTTCACGTTGCAATTCAATTTTTCCTTGCTCGTCAGAAAGAGTTGTAAATTTCGCTTTTTTGGCATCAAGCTCATCGGAAAGTAACTTGGCTTTCTTTTCTGCATCAACTGAATCCGCCTTAGTTTTTGCAATTGCCATTGATGCATCAAAGCTTCTGGTTCCCTTCTTCCAATCATCGGAATTATCAGGTTCTGAATCATTTTTACTTAAAGCACGTGCCGAACCACCAATGGAGTTTGAATCTTGCAGCCTATTTCTACCTGATTCAGCCGAGGTTATCTTAACCGTATCTGATTTTGAAAGGCCAAATTCATGCACAAACTTTGCAGGAATAGTTTTTAAATCAGCCGCAACTTGCCCAGAACCAACAGCAACTCCAATTTTCTTTACATTGCTTAAATCGCGACCAATTGAGGTATCCCAAAAAGCCGATCTTTGGCTATCTTTGCCAGAATCCTCATCTTTTGGTTTATCTTCTTTATCTTTTTTATTATCCGACTCAGAGCCTTGATCGTTTTTATCTTCGGATTGATTAGATTTATTGGGCTCTGA
>CAYTZU010000053.1:6648-7052 GCA_964442725.1 uncultured Pseudomonadota bacterium | reverse complement strand
CAAAATGGTTTGTAAAGGAATTTGGTAGGATTACTGGTGTATCGATACAAACATTGCATTACTACGATAGAATTGGGCTACTCAAACCCTCTGTCCGTGGAAGCAATAAATACCGCATGTATTGCCAAAACGACCTGCTAAAGTTACAAAAAATCATAGCTTTGAGACACTTTGGTTTTAAGCTGCAACAGATCAAGGGAATTCTCAAGCAAGATTTTGACATGACAAGCCACTTGCAAGCTCAAATCAGATGCTTGGAAATGGAGCGGCTTAAGCTTTCAAGAATATGCTCAATTGCCCACACTATCTTGGACTCTCTCTATGAAAAACAACCAATTCAATGGCAGTTAATCATTCAACTCATAGGAGGTTATACAATGGAACAAATCAAAAATTTCACTGTT
>CAYTZU010000053.1:0-6638 GCA_964442725.1 uncultured Pseudomonadota bacterium | reverse complement strand
TCTCCAGATCAATTTAAGCGTTACAAAGACGTAGCCTACAGCAAGTCTTTGGATTTTTGGGAGAAGTGGGGGACTGAATGGCAACTTTTAATCAAGGATGTCCAGTCAGTCATTTCAGAAGATCCATATGGAGCTTGTGGACAGCTGTTTGCTAAAAAATGGATGGCTTTGGTAACCCAGATAGGGCATGATCGTGATGTTGGCCAGGCGATTTGGGCGGCTTACAAAAATGGCACATTATCTACCGATGAGGCTAAAAAAGAGCATTGGACGCAAATTCCACCCGAGGTAGTTAACTGGATAGATAAGGCTGCAGGCTTTATGTACTCAGGCAAGAAAAAGTAATTATAAAAATCCACTCTATCAATAAGCGTCCCCCACTTGGGGGACGCCCAATAGGCATTAAATGAGATTTGTAGTGTGATAATACTAACAAATTCGATCTGCAACTTAAATTTACTTAGTTTTCTATTTTGTTTATGTAGAAATGTTTTTTATGAATTTCAATTTTGATCAAAAGTCCTTGTGCTCGCCTTATATTTCCTCAGGATACTGATCTGGCCGAGTTTTATAATACTGGAAATTTGGATGGCCTTCTTCTACCTCAACAAAACTACAGTAAATTTTATTATCGAAACCGCCTCTTCTTTCTCTCTTTTGGACCGCGTTTTGTTCGATATCTTCCCATTCAATTTCATAAAGTTTAGCTAACGCCATCATAACTTCGAGCACATCAGCCAATTCCTCACAAAGTTCATTGTTAGATTTGCTATTTATTGTTTCGTTTGATTCTTCAAGCAGCTTGTCTTTAAGCCTTTGGAGATATTCATCTTTTTCCATGACACGATCAAAAACTTTGACACCCTTTGCTCGTAGGCTGGCGGCAGTTTTATCGCGTATTAATTTATCAACTTTAAAACGATGTAATTTCGTCATGATTTAAACCCCATAGTTGTTTTTATTTTTCAAATAGAGCGATTGCAATGTAATTTACATACTTCTATTGTCCAAGCAAGAGACTTTTCCATTACTTTTCGCCTGCCAATACATCATTATTGTCAAAAACAATAAAGCATGCAAAAAATAGAGATCTAGCCGTTTTACAAAGCAAAACCTCAGTCTGAAAGATCATGATTAGAACAATCTATTCAACATTAGCCTTGCTCTTTTGTATAAATATTGGCTTTGCTGCGCATGAAATTACACCTCATAAATTCGCTGACGATGAGATGAGGAAAGGTGGACCTGCATACAAAATTCCAAAATCTTCACGTTTTACAACAAAGCGGCCAGGAACGCCCAATGTTCCTGACATTATTTATTACTTAAGCAAGCCACAAAATGAGACCTTTCCAATTGCAATTTTATGCGGTGGATCCTCATTGCAAAAAAATATTTTCAGCATAATCCATTTCCATCGTTATTTTTTAAAGGAGTTTTTGGACCTGGGTGTCGCTGTTTTGACAGTCGAGCAACAGGGAGTCGATGGTTCGAAAGTCAATGTCGATGAATTTATGCGCAATTATACGCGGTCAAGCCGCTTATCAGATCATCGCGCAGTAATCGAACACTTAAAGGAAAACCCTCCTTTGGGATGGAATGGCGAACTCATTTTTCTAGGCGTTTCGGAGGGTGGCCCGATTGCAATGACTCTTACAAGCGAGTATCCCGACATTACAATTGCGACAATGAATTTGTCTGGGGCCGGAGATTTCTCTTGGCGCGATGAACTTTGGGACTTCATTTGCGACCTTTTTGTCAAGGTTCCGTGGTACATAAAATTGTTGGCAAGACTTTCCCAATGGATACCTTTTCCTCTTGATTTATATTTGCCAAAATCGCGGCAAGAGTATGATCAGAGGATGGAGGAGATCATCAAAAACCCAATGGCAGATCTCAAATTCCTTGGGATGACCTATAAATACCACGCCGACGCCATGCAAAATTACCCAAAGTTGGAGTATGAAAAAATAAAAACCCCACTGTTGGTTGTAACCGGTGTCAACGACTCAATTTTAGCCTCATCAGACGCTTTTGTGCAAAAAGCGAGACAAGCGGGTGTTTCCGTCCCTTACATGCGAGTAGAACAAATGGACCACTATGTCAGAAAAAGACCTGATATAATTGCCGCTTCATTTGATTGGCTTAAAATGCAGATCAAAAACTGACGAGTCCATAGAAGTCACACTTTCCAGCACTGGCGTCTCCAAGTGCTTGCCGGATTAAACCGTCATGAGGTATGCAGTAAAAAATAACCCATTTCAAGTATTTTGTTTCCCTACGGACGGCTCTTGTTTTTTCTCTTTTACTAATTGTTCTTTAGCGTACCTGAGCATAGTCTTAGGCATGTTTTTTTCGTGCTTTGATAAGAATTTTAATAGGCCTTCTTTATCTCTCTTGCCTGCTTCACGCAAAATCCATCCCACTGCTTTATGAATTAAATCGTGTTTATCGCTTAAAAGAAGCTCTGCCATATCCCATGTTGCGCTGGTATCACCATTTCTTGCCAAATACAGAGTTGCGACAATTGAAATCCTTCGCTGCCACAAAACATCTGATTTTGCGAGCGTCTGCAATAATGACCTATCTTTTTTATCAAACAAATAATGGCCCAAAATATGGTGCGCAGAAGAGTCAACAAGATTCCAATTATCAACGTATTGGAGATTTTTGAGATAAAATTGGCACATGGCTTCCTGTTTATGAGCATCGCCTTTTTGATACTGACGAATTAAGATGAAAAGAGCTAACAATCTTTCTTCATTAAACTTTGATTTGAGCAGGTCTTGTATAGACTGTAATTCAACATGCTGATACTTTGCGGCAAGTTTCCGCAGAGTTGGAACAATTATTCCAAGAAACAGGTCGCCGGCAGCGTAATTACCCTCTGCTGTCTTAAAAAATCGCTTTGCCGCCGTTTGCGTTAAAGTTACATTAGCCATGCATTCAGCACGTATGTCGTCAATAGTTATAATTTTTTTGTTATCAGAGCTTTCATCTCCTGATTTGGGCTTTTTCCCTGGAGTAGACGCCTCATCATGCATTAATTTGTCAAGTTTAAAACGATGTGTTTTTGCCATCACTCAAACCTCACACTTCTTTTTGCTTTTCACATGAAGCGGTTGCGATGTAATTTTACATATTCCCCTTGGCCAAACAAGAGGATTTTCCATTACTTTTCAGCTAGTTTTATTGATTTGTTTTCATCATGTAAGTTTATCAAATTTTTTTGCACATTAATTTGTTCAAGCATGAAATCAGCGCATGGTTTTATGAGTGGTTTGAGGTCATCCCAATGTTCAATTTCCACGCCGATACAAATCAATTTTGCTCGCTCGATTACAGGATGATATTTTTCAGGCAAACGACTAATTGCCCAATCGGCTGCTGCCGGTTTCGATCTTATTTGATCGGTTGACAGGGTGCTCCAAATTCGCGCAAGAGTGAGCAGGACGTTTCGAGTATCAGTTTCCAGCTCATGGCAAAGATCGCCCAAACCTTCAAGCATGGCTTCCATGAAATCTTTGTATGGAACGATTGGAAGCACTCCATCGGCCTTTGGCCCAGATAAAACCTCATTTTTTAGCAAAATTTGGGTGATTATTAAGGCCAAATCTGGCATTTGATAACTTGGCCATGGTTGAAAGTTGCCTTGTTCGAAAGATTGTCGCAGCCACTCGCCATATTGAAAGTCAAAGTGCGGTGGATAATGCCAGGGGTTGACCATAGACTTTTCTACAATTGTTACTTCAAGCGGCAATTTTGAGCCTTTCATGTAAAGACCGGAAATTTCCATAAGCTTTGAAATTAAGAGGCTTTTTTCATTTTGAGTAGTTTGGCGATTGGTCACAACAAAGAGGTCAATATCGCTGTATTTTTGCAGTCCACCCACGACGGAAGAACCATAAAGATAAACGCCCAGAAGATCGGACCCGAAGACCATGTTCAATGATTTCAGACATTGATCGATTTGCTGTTGCATGCAATGACTATTTTATCTCATGTAGTATTTAGCGCTACTTGTGCACAATGGTGGAGAGAGAGGGATTCGAACCCTCGATACCCCTTTCAGGATATACGTGATTTCCAATCACGCGCCTTCAGCCTCTCAGCCATCTCTCCGAAGATAATCTGGTGAGAAGAATAAATTAATCTCACCAGATTACAAATTTAGATTATTTTTTTATTCATTTTTATCAAGTTCGGCCAAGATCTCTTCGGGTAAATCAACCTCCGGAGCGCTCACTTGATCGATAGATTCTTCTTTGATTGCTTGCTTTGATTGGGCTCTTTGTTTGGCTTCCGCAGGCTTGCTTTCCTTTTCAAGAGCCTTTTCAACTGCTGTTTTTGAATCAGCTTTAGCCTTCTTTCTGGCCTCTTTATACTCATTGACTCCAGCAAGAGTTGCTTGAGCAAGTGTTGAAATAATCAACTCAACAGCTTTTGAAGAATCATCATTGGTTGGAATGGCAATTGTCAAGTTTGAAGGATCCGAGTTCGTGTCAACAAGTCCGATGATTGGAATTTTGCTCGAAATAGCCTCTTTGACCGCTGTTGCCTCTTTTTTAACGTCAACGATGACAAGCGCTGCTGGTGGATACCTTAAATTTGCGATTCCACCAAAGTTTTTATCAAGTCTGGCCACCTCTTTTTTGAGTTTTCCGATCTCTTTCTTTTTTAAGTTTGTCATAGGCTTTTCTACGACATCTTTTAAGTAAAGCAGTCTTGTTACGCCCTTTTTGACCTGATCAAAGTTGGTCAAAGTTCCGCCGATCCATCGGTGAACAATTCTTGGCATATCAAGATCTTCGCCAGCTTTTTTGATTGCTTCTTTTGCGGAGGCCTTTGTTCCAACCCAGAGGATTTTGCCGCCATTGCTAGCAACTTTTTTGAGCTGCTGACAGGCCTGCTCCAAAATAAAAGCTGTTTTAGAAACGTCTATGAAATAAACCTTGTTTCTGGATCCCCAGACATAAGGCTTCATTTTTGGGCACCACTTTGAAGTTTTGTGTCCGAAATGGACACCCGCTTCTAAAAGATCTTTTATATCAGGCATATTGGTAATTCCTCCTTTGGAACGAGTCAAAAATTGAGATAAATCATCAACCCACGGAAAATCCGTTATTCCACTAAATAAACACAGAGCTTGAACTTTATCAGAAAGATTAGTTTTCTCAATAAAATGCTACTCATTTCCAATAACTTTGTCCTCTTTGACCGCAAAGTGATATTTTTTGCCCACAAATAAGACAATGAAAACCCACACAATTCCCACCGACATGGCTGACAAAAGCGTGACAATGTTGGAAATTGCTGCTGGAAGTCGGGCCGCCAAAATATTGAATCCAGCGGCTGAGCCCTTAGAGAGTGTTTTACCAAAGGTGTCGACCCATCCCTTGGCTACAAATTGGATGTTTCTTGAGGCTGGAACGTAGAGCATCTCTCTGACCGGTTCATTGAACCCATAATTAAAGGCCCTAACCGCTATTTGAACGGCCATTGCCATTGCCAGGCAATCAAACCCAAATGAAATTACAATCATAATCATGAGTGCAATGGGCGTTATCAAGAGGCTTTTTTTGACCCCAATTTTTTTTGGCAGAGTTGTCGTGGCAAAAGAGGCTAAAAATAGGCCAACAATTTGAAATGAAAGGGTGTAGACAAAGAATTTTTGCAGCATGCCCATGGCACTATTCCCAGTTCCCATCGAAATTAAGCATTGCATGCGGTAATCCATGATTGTCGATATTATTTCAATTGAGGCAATCATTCCAAAAATTCCGATTGCATAGGGCTCGGTCAATACGCATTTTAGCCCCTCCACAAAGCTCTTTGGCCTTGGCTTGGAATTACCTTTTTGATCAGCATTTTCATGGAGATCGGTATAACCGGTCAAAAATTTCTTTGGTAAAACTTTAAACATTAAATTGAGCAAAATTGCCGCTAAAACAAGGCTGAGCGCACTGATAAGCAAAATTACTGGAAAGGCAACAGTGTCCCTAATTTGAGCAATGTTTGAAAGATAAAGGCCTAAAACTGAGGCAATAATTCCTGCAACTCTGGAAGCGATGGCAATGATACCATACTGATTTTTTGAGCTTTTAGGAGTGCTGATCGAGCTCATCAAAGCCCAAAAGGTTGCCAAAATTGCCACCGAATAAAATTCTAAAAAAACGTATGAAAACCAGCCAGTAATTCTGAATGGGGAAGTTGTTGCGTTAGCCAGCCCAATTGTTGGATGGATCAATAGCGCCCCGAAAATTATGAAAAATACGGCATAAATGCATGGGAAAAGCGTAGCAACTGTTTTTCTGCTGTATCGGCTCATCAAAAATGAGTAAATTGGCATGAAAATGGCAATTGATGAGGCAATTACGATCAACTTTGCCCATGGTTGATATTTGGTTCCCACCATGCTCAAAAATGTGGCGTCTTTGACAGCCTTGATCATTGAATAGGCAAAAACCATGAGGGAAAAGGCCGTTGAAGCTAGTGCAATTTTAATGGTTTCATGCTTTTTGATTTTTAATGGATCGAAAAGGTTCTCCTTATTATTTGTCTGGCTTGTTGCTTGCTCTTCAACTATCTCTTTCAATCGCCTCTCCGTGGGATGGTTAAAAATTCCTACTTCCCCACCG
>CAYTZU010000052.1:0-7163 GCA_964442725.1 uncultured Pseudomonadota bacterium | reverse complement strand
CATGAAAATTATATTTGGCAAGTGGCAACAGAGTCTATTGAACCTTGTTCACCGTTTACCTCTTTGATTAAAGAGGCAGTGAAAATTAAATCAGAATATCATGAGCTCTGCCAATGTTGTTTGTCGTTGTGCCTTGCCAATAACTGGAACCCTGAAACCAATTATTGGCGATATGATAAATGCCCCGTTTGTCCGGAAGAAGAAAATTGCCCACTGCGCCCAAATCTATGGAAAATACGCGTTATCTGCTCTTGTGATCAAACACCCGAACAGCAAATATTAGAACAAAAAATATTTTGCAAAGACGACAAGCCAAAAATTGTGATAATTCGTGATCAAAGCCAATTGCCTGGAATAATCCCAGAAGGACTCATGTCACAGAAATTAATTGAACAAAGCCCATCAAAACTAGAAATAAGAAAGGAACTGGTTCTGAAGGAACTGGTTCTGGGGGTAGTATTTTTAACTGAGGGACAACCCACCCAAATAGACGAAACAATTCAAGCAATGATTTTATTTGGAGATAGTCGTGTCCAAAGACATTTAATGGGCTTTTATAACGCGGGAGTAGTGGTTTTTGATTCAAAGACAGGCCTCCCACTATCTTATGCAGTGTCATTTAAATTAACTAATGAAAGTGATAAAAAGCAGATCAAACCGGGCAGTCTATTTGGTTTTAGAACTCGAAACGAAGGCGTTTTTTATTCAAAAATAATTGCCATTGTGCCAGAACCATTGTGGAAATTGACAAAAACTCAATAAAAATTGTCTTTTTGTCTGGGCCTTTGGATAAATAAGCAATTGATAGTATTACGGAAAGGAGAACGAGTGGGTTTTTAATGCTTCTCGAGCAAATGGCAACTGTGTTTAATACAATAAATATTTCCTTAAGGAACCCTAGCAGATACATTTCCATAATTCTGATTGTCCTTTCCTCTCAATCTTCGCTATTTGCACCAAGCCTAGAAGAAGAACTAAAAAGTGCTTGTGAGCTCTTGGGCGTCAGCCAAAATGCCAGCTTAGAGGAAATCAACAGGGCTTATCGACAAAAAGCCTTCAGATATCATCCTGACAAGGTAGATGGGATAAGCGAGGACCAAATCAAACTGATAAACAAAGCCAGAGATACAATAATAGATAGTCTTTATAAAAATAATTCAGAAAAAGCGCTTGAAGATATAAATATGGAGTTAGACAAATTACAAAAAGCGTTTTGTGATAAGATGGATGCGGAGGTTGGGAATTCTTCGATTTTAATAGGATTATTATATGATATTTATTTAAATGTTGACCAAAATCACCAACCATATTTTGAAAAACTACAAAATCAAGGAGCAATTGAATTTGCTTTAAATAAAATAAGCCAATTCCTTGATGAACCAGAAATTGAAAATACCTTAAATAAATGGCTAGATGAGCATATATCAGCAATTAGTACACTATTTACTGATAAAGAAATAATCGCAGAGATACGCAAAACAAATAATGATAATCGATCTAAAACGATTGTGCTTCTTAAAAAACTGAAGGATTTAAAAACATCCGACTCAAAAAAATTATCATCGATAATTGGATCTTATTTGGAACACTCCAAGGAACGATCATATCTTTATGAAAAAAGAAATAGATTATGGAAAGAATCTCCTAAACCAGTGACTATTCATTGCATAAAAAGGAATTCCAATATTGACAATCGAGTGGGAACCTTATTGACAGGAATTGCATTTCTCATGGTTGGAGCAATCTTCTTTATTTCAGGAATATGTTCTAAAACATCAGAAGATGATGAAGAAATTTTAGAAGACCATGAACTAGTCAAGGAATTAACGGAAAAACAAAAGCGGTTATTCAAGATTGCAGGAATAGGCTTGGTTGGCATTGGCGCTGGTTTCATTGGCTGCGCCTACTTTTTCTTCCCAATAAGGTTGGATGCCAAATCCTGGACTTATCATAGAATATAGAACTCCATTTTCAAACCACTTGCTTGTCCAAAAGCCTGAGCATAATGGCCTCTCTGATGTGGGCTTGACCGATGCTCTCAGACTTGGCCAAGTCGGCAATTGTTCGAGAAACCCTTAAAATACGATGATAAGAACGCGCGCTCATTGAAAGCTTTTCAAAGGCGCGCTTCAATAATTCCTCGGCCTTTGGACAAAGAGCGCAGAATTCCTTGATTTGATCAACGCTGAGGCGAGAATTTGGTAAGTTGCCCTGTCTTGAACGCGAAAATTCCTGGGCTGCCAAAACACGCTCTTTTATTTGCTCAGAGCTCTCTGAGTCGTTATTTTTGGCATCGGCCAACTGCTCATATTTAATCGAGCTGACTCGCACGTGAAGATCAATCCTGTCCAAAAGCGGCCCGGAAAGCTTGCTCATGTATTTTTGGACCTGAATTTGTGAACAAAGACATCGACCTGACTGATCACCAAAATACCCGCATGGACATGGGTTTGAAGCAGCGATCATCAAAAATCTTGCTGGAAAATCAACTGAAAAATTGGCCCTTGCAATGGTAACTTTCCCGCTTTCAAGCGGCTGACGAAGAGATTCGATGGCTCCTCGGCCAAATTCGGTCAATTCATCCAAAAAAAGCACTCCGCTTTGAGCCAAACTGATTTGGCCAGCCTTTGGAAGACAGCCACCGCCTACAAGTCCAGCCTGCGAAATTGTGTGATGCGGATTGCAAAATGGTCGATTGCGCATCAACCCTTTGCCTTCAAGAAGTCCGGCCACTGAGTAAATTTTGGTCAGTTCTACAGATTCCTTGAAATCCATTTCTGACATGATGGTTGGAAGCCGCTCAGCAAGCATAGTTTTGCCAGCTCCTGGAGGCCCGATAAATAGTGCATTGTGCCAACCGGCCGCACAAATCTCAAGCGCTCGTTTTGCCTCGATTTGACCTTTGACTTGAGAAAAATCCAGGCCGCCAAAATCCTGCTTTAAATCGACAAAATAATCCTCTCGGCTTGCTGGTTTAATCTTGACCTGTCCACGCAAAAAACCGACCAGCTGCGTTAAATTTTCTACGCCATAAACTTTTAGGCCATCGATGGCTTGAGCCTCGGCAACATTTTCAAGTGGCACAACTATGCGCTTTTTACCCTCTTCTAAGGCCTTGTGTGCGATCGAAATGACACCATTGACCGGTCGAATTTGTCCATCGAGTGATAATTCACCCAAAAAAACCGTTTCATGCAAAAATTCTGCTGGAACTTCGATCTGCTTGGCCGCCTGAAGAACTGCCACAGCAATTGGCACATCAAAGAGCGTATCCTGTTTTTTTATGTGAGCTGGAGCCAGGTTTACAGTGACAAGTCGCTCGGGAATTTTGAGGCCACAGTTTTTGAGAGCCGCTCTGATGCGGTCCTTGCTTTCGCGCACAGCCTTGTCTGGAAGGCCAACAATGCAAAAGTTAATCAAACCCAGCGAAAGGTCAACTTCGACCTCAATTAAACAGGAATCGATTCCAAGAACAGTTGCTGAAAAAACCTTTGCGTGCACGAGCCAAAAACACTTTATTTTAAAGCCTTTTTAATTTAAATATTTACAAAGACAGTAACAAAAAAAATTTAGTTTTTAAAAAAAGGCTTAAAAACAAGTGGTTTTACATGTTTTGGCTATTTCACTAAACGCTTGAGCGAATTTTGGATATGAGTTTGACAATCAACGGATAACTTGTAATTCCAAAAAGAAAACACACTGCGGCCAGTGATTTATAATGCTCTTTGCATTTTTTGCCTATTTCAAATTTAATTGGCTTAGCTTTATCTTGAGAGCTCAAAGAAGATTGCATCTGGTTGTTAATAAATAAATCTATGATGTCTAAGTGCTTGCCGAAATGAGCATAATCATAGGCATTGCATAGATCGTTTGAAGCACAAGTCCCATTTGATTTAAAAGGGCTGTCCACTCTTGTTGGATCGGCACCGGCTGCCAACAGCTCAATGACAATGTCTTTCAAGCCATACTTAGCGGCAAACATAAGCGGTGTGCGACCATAAAGATCTGTTGCGTCAACCTTTATGTTTTTTGATTCCAACAAAGCTCGAACAACATCACAATTGCCATAGATTACTGCAAAAGATAAAAGTGGTATCATCACTTTGGGAACGTTATTATAAAAATTATGTATTTTTTTCTTTTCACTGTCGCTTAGATCCCCCACTTGATCTATATACTCTAAAAAATCCACTTTTATGTTTGGATCGGCTGAATTGGCGAGAAGCAACTTTATAAATTTGGGCTTTGCACTAAGAACAGCACGTAATAATGGAGCTCGACCATAGTTATCCCAACTATCCTCATCAACGTTGGCACCGTTATCAATAAAAACTTGAGCGGCTTTTATGCGATCCATAAATCCAGCCACCATCATAAAAATCGTAAAATCAATATTAATACGGTTTCTAGGCCTTCGTTCCTGTTTTATTTGATGACAAATAAGCTTTAGCTGCTCACAATCATCAGTTTCAATTGCCTTTAAAACCTTCAAACCAATTGGGCTACAAAATTTGACTCCAAAAACCTCCCTTTCAAGCGGATTTTCTGGTGCGCCAGATGAAGTATTTGCCTTTTGATCGCTGACAGAAGGATTATCAGTTTTTTGTCCTGAAGCTTTAAATATAGGATTTCCTGGATCGACATTGATTGTGAATTTGCCGCTTCCAAGGCGGGTAAACATATTTTGGTCAAAGGAGTTTTTCACTGTAATTGTGCATAATTTACTGCAATTTATTGTTCCCTTAAAATTGAACGCTGATACCACAATTTCGATTTCTGGAGCCTCCAAAAGCCCTCTTCCATTCAATATTCCAGAGCCTGAAATTATCAGCTTTTCACTACCAATCGCCTTACCATCGATAGTGACAAAATCATCTGCAGAAATAATGTTTATTGGGCTTTTGACAACAGAATTAGGCCCTATTACAGTACCACTCATAAGTTCAACAACATCTACGGCACAAATTAGGAAAATCGTCAAAATCATAAATTTAGCAAGTTTTTTAAAAGTCAGCATTTGATTACTTCCTAAAATAAAATCACTTTGTAGCTTTGCTTAAAACAACTACTAATCTCATAAAAGACATTCCAAATAAAGGCTTTCATCTATTAACTAGATGAGTGATAAGGTTTTGGCGCAAATCTATTTGCAACAACCATCACTCCGATAACCACTATTCCTAAACATACAAAACCAAGCCCCAATTCAATATCCAATTCATGCTCTTTCATCAATTCAATAAAATTTTTCGCTTTCCCAGGCATGCTTTTATCATTTTCCGCATAAATCCTCATTTTAGCGACATCCATTTGCAACAATTTAACAACTTCTGGATGCCCACCATGTCGAGCGTAATCGGCAGCATTACAGCGGTTATTAATATTAAAAGATCCATCAGATTTACGAGGACTATCAACTTTATTGCGATCGGCACCGGCCAAAAGCAATGCCTCTACAACCTCTTTGTGTCCATGATATGCGGCAAGCATAAGCGCCGTTCGGTCATAGCATGTCACTGCGTCAATTTCCAGATTTTTAGCCTTTAATAGTTCGCCAAGAGCTTCAAGTCTATTCTGCATCGCTAAAAAGGTGATCAATGGTATTGGCTTTTCATCCTCTATTCTAACCATAAATGGCTTTGATCCATGATTTTTATCTAGCGTTGGCTTAATTTTTAAATTTGGATTTGCACCGTGGTCTAAAAGTAATTTTACAAATGCTAATTGATTCGCTTTTATTGCAAAAAGTAGAGGCGCTTGCCAGTAAAAGCTTTTTTCATCTTGATTTGCACAGGCTCCAAAATCGAGAAGCGTTTTCGCTGCTTGGATATGTCCAGTGGCTCCAGCAAAGGTCATAAACTGTGTAAGATCCTTTTCAAGAAACTTATTATCCTTAGACCTTTCTTTAAAAGCTATACAAAGTTTTGTTAATCCATCAAAGTCATCGGCCTCTATTGATTCCATGATTTTTTTTGACAATGGATCAGATGTAGAAAAGTCTATTTTCTGATTTCCTACATCTATGTATTTTATAACCTTTCTACTGGCTGGCTCTGATGCTGCTATTTTTGTTGACTGCGCTTGATTGGCCTGCGACAAAGAAGCTTTATCTTTGGCTCCATCACAAGGTTTTTTAAATCTATCCGGATCGACATTGATTGTGAATTTGCCGCTTCCAAGGCGGGTAAACATATTTTGGTCAAAGGAGTTTTTCACTGTAATTGTGCATAATTTACTGCAATTTATTGTTCCCTTAAAATTGAACTCAGATGCCACAATCTCAATTTCTGGAGCATCCAAAAGCCCCTTTCCATCAAATGAGTCACCTGAAATTATAATTATTCTCTCACTGGCAAACAGCTCACCATTGATAAGCGTAAATTCGCCACTTTTTATTTTAATCTCCGTTTGTTTGATTATCGATCCGCAACCTATTGTCGTGCTCTTTCCAGACTCTATAGTCGAACAATTAAGGCTAAAAAGCGCACAAATCAAGGCACTTACTGCAAAGACAAATTGTAAATATGGGAACCCTCTAACTGAAATCATGTATTTGTTCAATTAAAACTCATTTGTTAATAAATTTTATCGGCTAAAACAACGGCCTGAATGAAATTCTACATCTTGCGGCGGAAAAGTCAGCCCTTCCCAAAATTTCGCTTATTTTTAATAAAGAATCGCTTTTTAATAATATTTCACGAATTTCCGTCCCTTCAAGCCTGTGAATTGGCGGTTTAAATGGCCCAATCAGGCTAATTTGGTCAAAACCTATGTCCTTTGCGGCATTTAAAATTTTTTGGCAAACGGCAGCTGCCTCTTGCTCGACTTGAGCACCATCTTGGCCTGACAATTGAACTTGATAAAATTTGTAAAATGGCGGAAATTGGGCCGCTTTGCGCATTTCAAGCTCATTTTGGCAAAAGCTTTCATAGTTTGATTCATCAAGGTTGTCCAAAAGCTTAAGGCTTTGCATGGTCTGCAAAATCACAAGTCCCGGTTTTTGCCCGCGCCCAGCTCGGCCGGAGACCTGAAGCAACCGCTGCACGGCTCTTTCTTGCGCATCATAGCTTGGAAAATTGAAATCAAGATCAGCCCAAATAACGCCAATTAATGTAACACCCGGAAAGTGATAACCCTTGGCTATCGACTGAGTCCCAACCAAA
>CAYTZU010000051.1:0-7192 GCA_964442725.1 uncultured Pseudomonadota bacterium | reverse complement strand
GATTTCAAAAAATTTTTTGAATACATTGTACAAGCTCCAAAACCAGGGGTTTATAAGATTCCCCCACAGGAATTTGTTTATTTTGATACTGCCACAGAAAAGGTTGTAACACTTCAAACAGAGCCACTTTCTTTTACTGTGATTTCTGATGAATCTGAAAAAAACAATCAAGAATTGCAGGAATTTGGGACTTCTAAAAACATTCAATCAAACGATACAGATTCGCCATCGGAAGAGGATTTACAAGAAAAAAAACGTGCTGAAAAATTAAGTTTTTTTGGTATTAAAAGAGAATATGAAAAGCAAGTTTGCCAAAGCAGGCAAAGTGTGAAATTCATGTTTTTTTTGCTTGTGCTTTTGCTTTCATTGATAGCTTTATTTTTTAGGGAAATTCTGGCCTGGTTTTTAAGGAAAAATAATAGTCGTTGGGCAAAATCACGAGCAATCGTTGAGTTATCAAATGCCTTTAAGAAAAATGATTTAAGAGCTTTTTACTCGATTTTTATTCGTTATCTTTCATCGAGATTTTCTGTCAATCAAGAGCTTGTTGACGTTGATTGGATGACAAATGAACTCAAAAAAATTGGCCTTGAACGTGCAAGGCTCGATGATTTTTTTGTTTTTTTCAACCAGGTTGCTGGACTAGCCTTTGGCAAAGAAACGCGCAAACACGGTTCTTTGGAAACTGAAGCTTTATTGAAAAAATCTGTTTTTTGGATTGAGGCAATCGATGGCCTTTTCATAAAACACGAGGCAAAGAGTAGGCAATGAAGATTTTTAAATTTAAAAAAAATTTATTGTTTTTCGGACTTATTTTTTCACTTCAACTCAGTGCTCAGGCGCTAGAATCAGAGCAAAACATATTCAAAGAGGCTGTCGAACTCTCCACAAGAGGCAAAATAAAAGAGGCGCTTGAGCTTTATTGTCGTCTTCCAGAGAGTTTTTGCGTGGCTTTAAATATGGCCAGTTGTTATTTTGCACTCGATGATTATGCGCGATCACTCCTTTATTTAAAAAAGGCAGCCAAACATGCTGATTTTGCGCAGAGGCTTGATTTGGTGCCATTAATCGAAGTTGCACATAAAAAATTGGGCTTTATTAAGGAGCACAGCACAGTTTTTGAAAGGACAAAAATCTTATTTTTAAAGGCTTATTTTGTTCTGCGAGGAATTTCAGTTATTTGGTTTTGCTGTCTAATTTTATTTTTGTGGATTCTTTTTTTGGTTCTCTTGAAGCGAAACGATAGCTTATTTGCGCAATTTTTAGTTTTCTTGATGTTTTTTGTGAGTTTGAGTCTTTTTTATTCAATCAATGATTCCATTTCAACCCCAAAAGCAATCGTCATTTTACCAAATTCTAAGGTCTATTCAGGCCCAGGCGATGATTTTATGCTTATTTCAAGTCTGCCAATAGGGTTTGAGGTCTCAATTTGTCAGACAAAAGATCAATTTGCTCAAGTAATATTTGGAGCTGGAAAAGGTTGGTTAAAGATCGAAAATATTGGGCAAATTTAACAAAATTAATAAAATTCATCTTTTTAATAAAAAATAAAATTTTCTATTTGAAATCATTGTCTAGATTTTGTTAGTCTACAGTTGTGGATGAATATGGTTATTTCGTTACCATAAGCTTTGGCAAATCTAGGAGGGGCTTTTTGTGGGAGCTCTTGAAAAAATCAGACTTACATTGGCTGTTTTAGCTCTGGCTTCACTTTTATGTTTTCTGAGTGGGTGCTCAAAATCTGAGGGCACACTTGGAGGAGCACTTGCCGGAGCGGCAACTGGTGGATTGATTGGCGCTGCAGTAAATAATGGAACTGGTGCGGCAATTGGTGCGGTGACCGGCGCTGTTGGCGGTGCAATAATCGGAAACTTGGCTGGAGAAGATTCTCAATAAAAGTCTAAGTAATTTTGAGTTTGGGAATAAAAATTTTGGTGTCTGAGTGTGTTTTATTAGGCCTTGAACTGTCAAGGCGCTGATTACCATGATGGTTTAACAGCCAGGCACCAACCAATTAAGGTCTTTTGAGGAGATTAAACTACGGTAAAAAGTTGGTTTGAGTGTTAAGAGCTTTATTTTTGAGCAATTAAATTTAAAGTTTTTGCCTTGTTACCGCTTTTTTTTTGGGTTTTATTTTGTCAAAGGGCCTTTCCCTTTTTATTCAATGTGAATCAGCTAAAACCGAAAATCAAATATTTTGTCTTTTTTTATCCTTTTAAAAGGCCCTTTTTTTAAGGATGAATTTAAATCGCTAAGTTGTTTGTGTAACTAGAAACATTTGATTTCAAACAACTTTGTGGATAAAAATTTTGAAAAAATTCAATTTTTTGCTGCTTTTATTTTCCCTTGGGACCATAGGTCTTTTTTGTAAAGATAAGCCCAAGTTGCAGGATATTGGCCTATGGAGAGCTATGGTGCCTCATGAGGGGAGCATAATAACTTGCAGAGCGCACATTGAAAAATTTACAGAATACAAAAGAAATATAAGCAATTTTGGGCCTGTTGCCCGTGAGGCCGATTGGGAGCGTGCTTTCAATCATCGACCTCAACAAATGTCATTATTTGAGTGGATAAAATTTTTTTTGAGGAAAAAACTTCATCTTTATAGAATCGGTGCTTGATCGCTGCATTTTTGAAATGCTTCAAAAGGCTACAAAAGTTAACTTTTGTAGCCTTTTGTTTTTAAATCATCTACTACTCTGGCAAGGAAAAGTTTTCGTAAAACTCATCAGGATTTTTGATGGCTAATCTGAATTTATTTAAAGCGTTGGCAACTGGGCAGTTGTTTTGATCGACGTCAAAGTTTTCATTAGGATTTATGTATAAAAGCAACTCTTTTATATATTTCTCTTCCATCATTTTGATTTTTTCAATACAAGGAGCAAATCCCTCTGTACAAATGCATTCGTGATTTCGATCAAAGAATTTTTCACAAAAAAGACCACCTTCTATTCTTGCCAAGAAGAAATTTAGAGCTCTAAGTAACCCCATATAAAATGGATTTTTTGACCCCAATGGGAAATTAAAATCGCCATGAATTAATAAATTTATCAGTTCGAGTAAAAATAACGTTGAAACCAATCTAGGATCTGATTGAGGATTTAGCCACGGACTAAAACTGCGACCATTAATTACACGTTTATACATTGATAAGCAAAGTTGCTTTGATGCTTTGCAAATTACCATTTCAATATCGTAAGAATGATTATCATTATTTGAAAGGCTCTCGGGATAAGTAAATTCATATCCAAGGTTGGGATAAATGGTTTTCATGTTGATTGGATTTATTACCGCATCGACTTCTTCTTGTGATAAACCAAATCCCAGGAGTGCTGAGTTAAAAAGCTCAATTAGCTCTTTGGTCTTAAAATATTCAATTGGTAACTTATCAAAATCTGTGCAAATAAATTTGGGCGCAAAAAGATTTGTGTTAGTAATGGTTGTAGTTGCAAGTAGGAAATAAAATACCTTCATGTTAACTCCTGTAGAATAAATGGTTTTTATTTTTGGAGTGACATTTTGGCATTTTATTTTTATCGGTCAAATAAACTAAAAAAACATTTGATTTTGAGCATTTCTCGATTTTTAATTGCACAATTGTTAAAAAATTATTCAACTTTTTGGCAAAACGAACTTTGCAATGTAGGCTAAGAGTCAACCCGGCGTTATGTCGAGTTTTGATATTTATGCCATTTTTGAGTTTTTAGTTTTATAGAGAACTTTTAGCTATGTTTACCAAATTAATTTCTTGGATCTTCGGGACCAAGAATCAAAGAATAATCCGCAGATATAAGGGAATTGTCGAGAAAATAAACAGTTTTGAAAACCAAATTAAGCAACTCTCTGATAATCAATTTCCAGATAAAACCAACTCTTTTAAAGAGCGTCTGGCTGCCGGTGAATCTGTTGAATCAATTTTACCAGAGGCCTTTGCGCTTGTTCGAGAGGCAGCCGTAAGGACGATTGGACAACGACATTATGATGTTCAGTTGATGGGTGGAATTGCTCTACATGAGGGAAATGTTGCAGAAATGAAGACCGGTGAGGGAAAAACGCTGGTGGCAACGTTGCCCCTGTATTTAAATGCTCTTCAAGAAAAAGGTGCGCACCTTGTAACGGTCAATGATTATCTTGCAAAGCGTGATGCTGAGTGGATGGGGCCGATTTACAACTTTTTGGGCATGAATGTTGGATGCATTCAAAATTCGATGGATGATGATGCACGAAGAGAGGCTTATTCGGCCGATATAACCTATGGAACAAACAATGAGTTTGGTTTTGATTATCTGCGCGACAACATGAAATTCAGTTTTGATGATCTGGTTCAACAACAAGGTCATTTTTACGCAATTGTCGATGAGGTTGACTCAATTTTGATCGATGAGGCGCGAACTCCGCTCATTATTTCTGGTCCCAGCGAAAAAGTTGGAAGTATTTATCAAGAGGCTGATCTTGCCGTCAGAAGACTTTCTAAGAGTTGCTACGAGGTTGATGAAAAGGCTCGAAATGTCATGCTAACAGAAGAGGGTGTTGATCAGATTGAAAAATATTTAAAGGTTGAAAATATTTATGCTCCTGAAAATGTGTTGATCCTTCACCACGTTCAGCAGGCTTTGAAGGCTCACACTCTTTTTCGTCGAGATGTCGATTATTTGGTCTCTCCAGATGATGAAGTATTAATTATCGATGAGTTTACAGGGCGTATTTTGCCCGGCCGTCGTTATTCGGACGGACTGCATCAGGCGCTTGAAGCCAAAGAGGGAGTAAAAATTGAACGCGAAAATCAGACATTGGCCACAATTACACTTCAAAATTATTTCAGACTTTATAAAAAGCTCGCTGGAATGACCGGAACCGCTTCAACCGATGCTCATGAGTTTCACAGAATTTATAAGCTTGGAGTTGTCGTTATTCCAACCAACAAGAAAATGATTCGTGTTGATCAGGATGACCTAGTTTATTTGACAAAGGATGCAAAATATTCATCTGCCATTGCCGATATAATTGATTGTCACAAGCGTGGTCAGCCGGTTTTGGTCGGAACGGCTAGCGTTGAGGCCTCTGAATATTTGAGTTCTCTTTTGACAAAACAAGATATTCCACACGAGGTTTTAAACGCAAAAAATCACAAACGAGAGGCTGAAATCATAAAATTTGCTGGTGAAAAGGGAAAAGTTACGATTTCAACAAGCATGGCCGGTCGTGGAACTGATATCAAGCTTGGAGCGGGCGTTAAGGAACTGGGTGGTCTGAGAGTGATTGGAACTGAGCGAAATGAAAACCGCCGGATAGACGACCAGCTCAGGGGTCGATCCGGACGTCAAGGTGATCCTGGATCAAGTAGATTTTATATTTCATGCGAAGATGATTTGATGAGGATTTGTGGTGGTGATCGAACAAAATATGTCTTGGAAAAATACGCAGGAATGAAGCCTGATGAATCTCTCGAGCATAATTTGGTGACAAATTTGGTTGCCAGCAATCAAGAAAAGCTTGAGCGTCGTCATTTTGACATAAGAAAGCAGCTTTTGGAGTACGATGACGTTGCCAATCAGCAGCGAACTGTTATTTACAAATATCGCCGCAATGCGATGAAAGGTGGCGTTGAATTGACAGAAATGATCAAGGATATGCTCTTTGAGGTCGTTTGCGACATTTTAGAGGCTCACATTCCTGGAAGTCGAGTAGACGATAAGCAAAAGGTTGAAATAATCGATGCAATTGCCGACTTCCTTGGCCTGAATGGGCAGTTAAAAGCTGAGCAGTTTAAAACAACGGATGTCACGCAATTGGCAAATGATTTGGTTGAGTTGCTTTCTTTGAAATATGAGGAAATGAAGGGTTCTTGGCCAGAGGACTTGATCAATCGGGCTGAAAAATGGATTGTTCTTGAAATAATAGACTTTGCTTGGAAGGCCCACTTGCAAAACATTGATCATCTACAAGAGGGAATTGGCCTGCGGAGTATTGGTCAGAAAAATCCAATTTACGAGTACAAAAGAGAGTCATTTGACCAATTCGATCAGATGATGAAAATGATTCGAGCCGATGTTTGTCGAAGACTTTTCCGATTGAGGCCAACAGAGGGGTCTCGTCAGGCAATTGATAAAATTGAAAAGGAAAAAGAGGACGATTTAGAAAATGTTAAGGTTCAATCAGCCAAAGATGACGATTCTTCGATTGATTCAACGATAAAAAGAGACAAGCCAAAGGTCGGTCGAAATGATCCTTGTCCATGTGGATCTGGTAAAAAATATAAACAGTGTTGTTCTAAAAATTAGAAGATCAAGGTGGGGGTGAGTTTATAAGACTGCCCCCACTTTAACTTTATTGATTAATTTTTATTCTGTCTCTTCTTCTGATTCGTCTACTTCTTCAGGGTTTGAGGTTTTGTTTTCTTGCAAATTTTCATCTCCGCCTTGTTCGACAAAAAATCCAAAAGGCTCATTGTTGTCGGTTTCATCATTTAAACCATACAAATTTTCAACATCTTGAGAATCTTGTGGGACTGGGAATATTGAGTCTTCATCATCAGATTCGCCTAAATTATTATCTGAAGAGAAAATTTCTTCCTCAATTAAAGTTTGATTTAAGTCAGTATCAGAATCTTTATTTTGTGTAAACGCCGTGTTCAACGATAACATCAAAACAGCAAAGACTACACGCTTCATAAAAGCATCTCCTCGGTTTGTTTTGTTTGGAAAATACCTTTCAAACAGTATCAATCTTTTGAAATGAGTTCAAATTTTGCTCTATTTTTGACAACAAGTGAAATTTTCCTTTTATTTTTATTATTTTGAGCATAAAAAACTGTTTCAAGTTGACAAAAGATCCCTGACCTATAGACTTCTTACTACGATGGATTTATCGCATTTTTGATTGTGATCGCGGGGTAGAGCAGCCTGGTAGCTCGTTGGGCTCATAACCCAAAGGCCGCTGGTTCAAATCCAGCCCCCGCAACCAAAATCATGTGCATTGCTCCATTATCAATAAATTTCAAAGTTTTTGCTCAGGTGGTTTTACTTTGTTAGACGATCCATTAATAATTCGAAATGGCCAAGTTTTGATCCGAATTTTGGATTTCATACCCTTGCGTGTTTATGGGTGTTTTGCATTTTTGGCTGTTTTGTTCTTTTTTGTGTTGACAGCTCTTGATTACCGACGACTTAAATTGGTTGATTTTGAGCAGCAT
>CAYTZU010000050.1:0-7412 GCA_964442725.1 uncultured Pseudomonadota bacterium | reverse complement strand
GTCGACCGTATGCCAAAGGCCTGTTCAAACAGGATTTTAAAAACTCTTGAGGAACCGGCTACTGGTTATAAATTTATACTGACCGCACAAAATCAAAGTTCGGTCATCCCAACAATTTTGTCCCGGTGTCAGATTTTCCAAGTTGAGGCAGGTTCTCTTGATCAGATTCCCCAGGATCAGATCTCAAAAGTTTTGCTCTCTGGGCCAGGAGTCGAACAGGCTCAGGAATTTTTTGACTTAATTGAGTCTCTGGATCCTGATCAGATGCGATCGCATGAAATTTTTGAGTTTATTTTTTCAAGCGCTGCCAGAGAGCTTTTTGAAATTAATTCTGGGGCTGACTTTGAAAAAGTCGCTGACAGAAAACTGTTTTTAGAAAAACTTTTGGATCTTTGTCGAATTTTACAAAAAATGCCGGTTTGCCCTGGAAGCGGAAAAATTTTCTGGAAAAACTTTTTTGTTCAATTGGTTCTATCATGATTTATTCACTGAGATTTTTATTCAACAAAATACGTAAATTAAGGAATAAGTTCTTTGTTTGGCTTGAAAATGCCCTGTTTTTACAGTCCGTTTGCATTCTTGCCAGCACCCCGATTCTCTATGGATGGGCGATGCCATGCTCAAAAATGACAATTTTGGGAAACATCATATTTTCGCCATTTATGGTCGTTTTTATATTTTTGAGTGCCTTCATATTTATTTTCGGGCTTATCGGTTTTTATCCAAAGATAATTTATCTGATATTTGACTCATTCATGCAAATTTGGCGACGTGTTTTAGCCTTTGGATCGCACAATTGGCTGACAATTCCAGATTTCGTAGCGCTCGGAATTTGGGCATTTGGAATTTTGGGCGTTACTTTTTTGATAATTAAAGACTTTAACAGGTCAATTGTCCGATATTTTTGCATTTGTTGGATGTTGGTTTTTTCTGCGATTTTGATACTTCCCGTCCATTTAGGCCTTTTTTATAAGGGACAGATCTCATTTCCCTACAAAAAGGAGACCGGCCTTGTATTCAAACGAACTGAGGCTGGGCAGATTTTATGCATCGATGATGGGGTTTTTGGGCGCAGTCAGGAGCCGGCCAAGTTTGTTTTGTACAAAATGCGGCCATTTTTACTCAAAAAGCTTGGAACTTTAAATCTGGAATGCCTTACTCTAAGGCGCCTTTCGAGGCGGTCTCTGAGAGCGGCTATTGCCTGCTGTCAGTTTTTAAATCTTTCAAAGGTTAAAATTTGTAGGCTTAAATCCGATTATTATCAAAGCCATAAAGCTGAAATCGATGAATTGATCGATATTTTAAAGCAAAAAACAACAGTAGTCTTTGGGCAGCCATGAAAATTTTTCAATCTGAAACTTTATATATTTATAAAATTAACAAATCAACGTTTTTGTGCACTTTTTAATTATAAAAAGTTTTGCATTAAAAACCTGTTAAACTCTTCATTGTGAGCACTAAAAAACAACAAGCAAATTGAGCGAACATGAATTGGGAATCAAAATTTTATCAAATCATCGGCCAGCCAAGGATCTTGAGGATCCTCGCTTTAATTTTTGTATTTTGCGCCAATGTCCAACTTTTTGCTCCAAAACCTGGCGATCCATTGGGTTATTACGAAATTTTGGGGGTTGGAAAGGACGCTAATGAAGGTGAAATAAAGGAAGCTCGCGATGCGAAGGCTAAGGAAGCTCATCCAGATAAAGGTGGTAGAGAAGATGTAATGCAGAAAATAAATGGAGCCTATGAAATCTTGTCACATCCAATAAAGAAGCGCATTTACGATTTTCATTGCAATAAAAGCCAAAATTTTTTTGAAGAAAATGGCATAATGCGTGATAAAAACGCCTTTTATACTTCAGAGGAGTTAGATGAATGTTTATGGTTTTGTCAAAAAGCTACAGGGGTGTTGCGTGGTGCAAGTTATGTCACACTATGCACAGGTGCATTTTTATGGCTTTCTAGTTTGGTTAAGTTTTTTCCAAAGAAAAACATTAAAGGTCAAAAAGCTATTCGCCAAAAAAAACTTGAAAGACAGAAGAAGGTTGATAGACGAAAAGGTTTAATTTTGCTTGGTCGTGGATTGCCCTTTGTATTATGCGGTTACTTAAGTCTTCGTTTTATTAATAAGTTTATGAATTCTGATACATTTATCAAATTAATGGATTGGCTTATTTATCTTACAGCTGAAAAAAAGCGCATTTTGCCTCCACCATTACCAACATCTTAAGTTCAATTAACGAAGTTTTGGCTCAATATTTCCAACTTTAAACCAAGTTGTTTTGCCAGTTGTTGAGCTGGGAGGAGTGAAACATAACCTTCCGGAGGAGTTTGGAAGTTTTTGAGAACCTCCTCGGCTTTTTGACCTTGTCCGATCGCTAGTCCTACTTTGGTATTTCGGCTTTCGAGCGAGTGCAAAGTCATCATAAAATCGGCAATTCCGGCTGGTGAAAAAAGTGTGGCCTCTTTTCCGTCCATTGCTTTTAAAAATTGTCTGATCTCGAGGGTGGCCAAAAATAATTGATAGGCCTGTGTGCTTGAGCAAATCCCCGAGCCCTTAAAAATTGAGAGCAAAAAACTGTAAACATTTTTGAGTGCGCCAAGGATTTGAACACCGATCAGATCACAACTTTCGAAAGCTTTGAAGTTTTGCGAGTTAAAAATTGCCAATAATTTTTTGAGTAGTTGAGGGTCTTTTGAGGCAAGCGTTGCACAGCATTTCTCTCCACTGGCTAAATCTTGAGAAAAAGTGGGTCCAGAAAAAACAGCAACATTTTTAACATTTTTCAAGGTCGACTCAATGACTTGGCTGGCAAGCATTAAGGTCCCAGACTCAATTCCCTTGGTTGCGCAAATTATCGAGTGTTTTGAGGTGCAAAATTCATTTGCTTTTTCTAGGATTCCCCTCAAAAAGCTGATCGGAATGGCCTCTATGATGATATGGCTGAAATTGAAAACTTCCTCAAGGTCTGTCGTTGCGTCCACCTTTGGCTCAATTTTTATTTGCCCAAAAAACTGCGGATTTATCTTGTTTTTATTAATTTGTGCGCACACATCTTTTTCAAAGGCCCAGATGAGAACTTGATGGCCATTTTTTGCCAAGAGATTTGCCAGCGCGCTTCCAAAGGCTCCAGCACCGATGATTCCGATTTTTGCCATTGGCTCCCTCAAAAACTTTAAGAGCCAAAGGTTCGCTGGCTTTCAAGATATTTTTGGCACATCTCTTCCAAGTGCGGTAGTCTGATCTCAGGCCATTTTAATTCAGAGAAAATTATTTCGCTGTACGAGCTCTGGAGCGTCATAAAGTTGCTCAGTCTTGAGCGATTTCCAGTGCGAATTATTAAATCAGGCTCTGGAATGTCGCCAGTCCACGTGTTTTTAAAAATGGTTTTTAAATCTATGTTTTCATCGTCAAGCTTTCCGGACTTTACCTCTTTGACAATTTTTTTGACCGACTCAACAACTTCCTGCTGACCACCGTAACAAAACATCAAATTCAGGTTCAATCCATCATTTTTTGACGTTTCAGCCTCGATTTTTTCTATTGATTCAACTGTTGTTTTCGGAAAAAGCTTTCGGTCTCCGACAAAGCGAATTTTTACATTTGAATCATTAAAATTCTTTTGCCAAAAACTTAAAGCATCGGGAAACATTCCAAAAATTGCCTCATTTTCCTCACTTGCTCGTTTGAAATTTTCAAGAGAAAACGCGTATAAAGAAAGATGTTTTATGCCGCTAGCAAGGCAGTATTTAACGGCGCTTTCAAGAGCAGAAATACCCTCTTTATGGCCAAAAGAGGAATCAAGGCCTCTTTCTTTTGCCCATCGCCGATTTCCATCCATAATTATGCCCAGATGACTTATTTTTGCATCAGTTTTTGCTCGCAGTGTTGGTTTTTTCGAGATTAGTGCAAATAATGTGGCGACAAAACAGACATTTATGAAGATCAACATTTTTAAGTTGATCTTTCGATAAAACTTAGAAAAAATCATTAATCGTTCAGCCGCAGGATTTAGAGCGATTTTGCTGCTAAGTTTAAAGGATTTTTGCTTCGCTTTTTAATTTTTTACAAAATAGGTGTTAAAAGGGTACCCGAAGTTTTTTATCTTTCAAGAAATTAATTATCTAAATTACTCATAAAATATCACTTTTATTATTTGTAAATCTTTTTAAGTTGTTTCTTTGACAACTCAGCCTTACAATTAAAAAAAGGTTTCTAAGGTGTTTTTTATAAAAAAGAGCTAGGGTTTATGGAAACGATTAAAAAACACGTAAAAGCGATCATCTTTGATATGGATGGTACGATAATTAAATCCCAAACAAACTGGGGAAAAGCGATCTCTGACTTTGTTGATACTCATGAGCATGAGGTTCCAGAGACGGAGAAAGCCAAATTTATAGATACTCTTTCTGGAAGCGGTCTTTTAAAAATGGCAACCGAATTGAAAGGCTTTTTTAAAATAAAAAAAAGTTTGAATAAAATAGCCTCTCAAGTCAAAACGCTGGCGCAAAACAATTTCAATGGAGATATTGATTTTGTCGGTGGATTTTTGAACTTTCACAATGAGCTTTTTAATCATTCAATCAGGCGTGGCATTGCAACAAATTCAGACATTGAGTCATTTAAAATATTAATTGACAGATTCAAATTCGATGAGCTTTTCGGCGAGCACCTCTATTGCATAGACAATGTTGGTGGGCGGGCAAAACCTGATCCAACAATTTTTTTATATACTGCAAAAAAGCTTGATGCAAAGCCTGAAGAATGCGTTGTTTTCGAGGATTCGATCTTTGGATTTCAGGCTGCAAAAGCGGCTGGGATGAAATGCATAGCGATTAAAAACAGTAAAAATATTGATTTTGTCGATATGGTCGATGATTCGATAGATGACTATTTTCAGGCAAAAGAGGCTTTAATCAGGCTCGTAAAATCATAGTTTTGTTTTCATGATCGACATAAAGTCACAGCAATCAAAACCTTTGGATTTAACTCTTTTTTTATAACTTTGGCGCATTCAAGCAAAGTCGAACCAGATGTCAAAAGATCATCAACCAAAATGATGCCCTTTGACTTTGTTTGCTCGATAAGCTTTTTCTTGCTCTTGCCAATAATTGGAAGAATGTTGAGCGCAAAGGCATTTGAAACATTTGCCAATCGCTCGGCTTTTGTTTTCGTTGAGGCCTGAAATTTTGTTTTGCGACATCGTTTCAAAGCATTGATTACTGGGCAGTTAATTGCCTTTGAAAATCCATTGGCCAAAATTTGAGCCTGATTGAATCCTCGATTTAACTGACGAGTCCAATGTAATGGGACAGGGATGATCACCCAACCATCAACCTTTTCACTTTTGATTTTTGATGTCAGTCCAGAACAGGTTTCAAGGAGTCTTGAGGCTTTCAAAAGCAGCGAAGTGTCCTGACAATATTTGCTTTGAACAAGAAATTTTATTTTGTTTGAATACAAAAAGCGTGAAAAAACCTCGAGCTTTGATCCGTCTTTCCCAATTATGCAGCTGGCAAGCGGTTTGAAGTGATTTAGACACTCTGTGCAGAGAAGCTCAGTTCGCTCGATTAAAGTGCAGCAATTTTGGCAAGAATTCGGGAAAAGAAGATCCAAAATGGATTTAAAGATCGACTTTGTCGCGATCCTTAACTCAGAAAACAGCCAATGAGTCATAACTTTTTAGCTAAAATCATGGCTAAGTGGACTAACAAACTGGTCAATACTCCGGCACCAATCGGAAGCATCAAGATTTCATACAAACTTCGTTGCTTGCCCGGTGGGAGAGCATAAACTTCAGTTTGGTCAAGTTCATCATGATCTTGCAGTTCTGGGTCAATTTTGACCTTTGATGATGGATCATCTGAAAAGCGATCAATTAAGCGCTCAAGTGCAATGTTGATAACTGAAAACAGCAGAAAACAGATGATTATAACTTTGGGTGCCAGCGGCAGATGAAGCATTGATTCAGCCATTCCTGGAATTAGTGGAAGGATGATCTGGTCGGTTTTTTCAAGCGGTAGGTTTTCAAAGGCAAAGCTGACAGCGCTAAGTATTACGACAATAAAGATTATCAGCGGGATGTAAAAAAGATCCTTTGATATAAAATATGCTTGTCTACCAAGAAAAACTAGTGGGATAGCCAATAGAGGTGCCAATAAGCGACCGATATGACTTTTTCCAAGCGGTCCAAGCGTTGCAAAGTTCAAAATAAAGTTTTCGATATTGAAAAAATTGTTCATTTTAAAAACGCCCTTTTTGCAACAATAAAAATACCCATAAAGATCATACAATCGGCCAAATTAAACGTGGGCCAATGATATCCATTCATGTGCAAATAGATGAAATCGACGACGGCGCCGTGCAAAAATCTGTCCAAAATATTACCAAGACCTCCTGCAATGACAAGGGTCTCTCCAAATGCGTAAAAACCACTTTTCATGCGCTTGAGGGCGGAGATCAAAAAGAAACAAATTACCAAAAGCCCAATGACGACAAGAATCAACCTGCCATGCTCATTTGCGCATCCATCAAAAAGGCTAAAAGCGCATCCAGTGTTGAGTTCAAGTCGAAGGTTGAAAAATGGAAGGATTTTTACAACATTTGATTTGGTCAGCAGATCATAGAAAAAAAATTTTGACAGTTGATCAAGCCCCAAGGCAAAGACAAAAATTAGGCCATGAATAAACAAAAGCAACCACGGACTTTTATTTTGATTACTCATAAAAACTTAAACCCTAATTTTGCCACCATTTTCAAGGATGAGCCGCTCTGCTTTTTTTGCGATTTCATCGATGTTTTGTCGACTTAATTCCTCATTTTTGTCATGTAATTTTACTCTAAAGGTCAGAGATTTTTCATCAGCCCAGTCATCTTTTTCAAACTTGTCTAAAAAGACTACTCGGCTAACTGTTTTATCCACCTTTGATAAAATTTTAATGAACTCATCAACTGTTTTTTGTTTTTCAACCAAAAATGCAATATCAAATACCTGTTCCTGCGTTTTTGGTATCGGCTGGACTTTGATCAATTGTTTTGTGTGATTTTTTATAAAGTCAAAATCCAATTCGAAGAAGAATGCGTCACTGCTTGATAAAAAGTCAAGTTTGGACCAAATTTCTCGATTCACTTTGCCTGCAGTTCCAAATTTTTCTGATTTATAAAAAATTTCTGCACTAGCAAATGGATGGGCCCACGGCTGACTTAAATTTTTTGTCTTAGTCCACGAGACTGAGCTCATATCAAGGCCACAAATTTCCAAAACTTTACAAATGATTTCCTTGCACTCAAAAAAATCGACGTCTGTTCGTTTATTCCAAATAACTCCGGAAACAAAGGTTTTTTCAATAAATTCAGCTTCACTTTTCCCTGAAAGCCAAACCCTGCCAAACTCGAAAAATGAAAGTTCATC
>CAYTZU010000049.1:0-7482 GCA_964442725.1 uncultured Pseudomonadota bacterium | reverse complement strand
AACATTTTGCTCTCCGAAAACTACTTCATTTTCGCTGTCCAAAACCTTTAATTTAACCAATTTTAAACCAATTCCGCCCTGAGGATTTAATTTATTAAAAATGAGGTTCATGCCATCGGAAATGTCCCGACCAATCAATGAAACTGCGCCTGTCATTGGGGCCGTTGTTCCAACAATGATTTCATGCTTTAAATTTTCAAAGCCCTCTGTCTCGGGAACTGGTTTGCCAAAAAATTGATTTTCAATTGTGACGGCAACTGGTGGCTTTTCGATTGCCGTGGCTGGAGATTTAGTTTCTGGCAAAATTATTGCGGGAGCCAATTGTTGAGGTGTCTGAACAATTACCGCTGATTGAGAATTGCCGATTTCCTGAGAGCCGAATATTTGAGTTTGAAAAGTCATAAAAAGCCAAATTAACACAATGATTTTTGTCTTACAAATCGAGGGGCTCAAAATTTTTTTTATTTTAAAAATCATTAGCAAATACAATTCAAAAACTTTGTTAGGATAAGCTAGGAAAAAAGCCTATGAAAATAGGAGCTTTCAAGTCAAATGATTAAGGACATTGTTTGTAAATGAACCAAAATTTAAAAATAAAACCAAAAAACGCAAAATTATTTGTTCTCTTCGGCCCTGCCGGCGTTGGTAAAACGACCTTAATGAAACTGGCCTGCCAGAGGCTTGGCGCAAATTTTTTGCAGAAAATTGTGACCTACACAACACGCAAAATTCGCGCTGGAGAGCAAGATGGCTTTGATTATGTCTTTGTCGAAGAGGCAAAATTTTTAGAACTAAAGAATCAAGGCTTCTTCTTTGAAACATCATTTTTTAACGGCAATTTTTATGGCTCGCCATTAAATCAATTTAAAAAACTTGAGCAGGGACAAAATTTAATAATTTCAGTTGAATTAGGCGGAGTGAAAGCATTTTTGCAAATTCCTGATACTGTTTTTATAAAAATCACGGCCGATGCGCAGAGCTTACAAAATCGAATTAAAAATCGCGATTTCAAATGTGAAATTGAACAAAGCGCTTCTGATGCACGTTTTCAGGTCGACAAAGATCAAGAGAAGGATTCCCTTGATCTTGTCTTCCATTACAGCCTTATAAATCAGGATCTGCAGATCTGCTTAAATCAGCTTTTAGAAATAATTAAAGAAATCGAAAATTAGCTGCCTGGGTGAAAAAACGAAGTAATTTTACTTGATTGTTTAGCACCTTGAATAAGAGCAGCTCTTCGCATCTTCTCTGCTGTTGATCGTCGCTTTGACCCAGATGATGTACTAGTAGAAGTTCGCGAAGAAGAACTAAGTGATACTGTCGAACCAACAGAAGGAGCCCTTGTTGAAAGCTGTGAGGCAGAAGCTAAACAAAATGAGGCTGTCCTGGCCAAAACTTGAGTGGCCTGTGAATCATCATTGTCATCAACGCTTGGAGGTGGACAATGCGGTGCCGTGCCGGACAAGGCCTGTGCGCGAGTTCTTTTCTGGCCAACAACTGGTTGAGTAAGCTCTACTAAAGCATCATCAGATGTGATTTTAAAAATATCTGTTCCTAATTGCAAAATCGAGATTTCCACCATCTCAACATCGGACCTATTTAATACTTCTTCGGTCTTGCCTATAATGTTGTCGCAAACTGCTCGACAAAATTGCACCATTTCAAGCAAATCAAAGCCTCCTTCAATTGATTCAAAATCAACATGTTTTGCAATCTTCTTTGCCTTCCCAACGAAATTCCATAGTGGTTGAGCCATTTCGTATTTAGGATCACCTCTTTTTGTTCCAAAGCTTAAAATGCGAGCGTTTTTTTCTATTTTTTCCAAGTTTGCATCTATGAACGCACTTTTAAATAGGTCCAAAAAACCTTCATCATTTTGAATTTGCATAATTTCCTTGAGTTGCCTCAATGAAAAGGACAAATTTAGTGGAATCCCTTGGAGGTTGAAAATAGAGGTAGACAAAAATAGAAGAAAAGCCTGTAGAATTAACCTGTTTTGCATAAAATCCTCGGAATAAAAATAATAAAAAATGGAACAGGTCCGGAAGTTTATTAGTGGGGTTTTTCTTGATCAAGAATATTTTTTGTTTTTTTAACTCGGTTATCGGATTTTTATTATTTAGAATTCGAAGTTTGTTAGAAAATTTGACTAACTTTTTTTGTAATTGAGAATTTAAAATATTATTTAAAATAAAGGCTTTTTTGATAGTTAATATTTTGGTTAATTAATGGCTCCAGATGCTCTTTCAAAAGCTGAATTAATATCCCAATTTTAAATTTAGTTATTCAAACAGTAACAAAAGCTATACAGTCTTTAAAGGAAATTAGAGCTTTTCTCCATTAACTCTTGTCCATAGAAAATAATCAATCCAGACAAAATCATAAAAAAGCCTATAAAATAAAGCATTGTTAGTGGTTCTGACGAAAAATATTGAGGCAAAAAATAAGAAAATAACTTTGAATAAATGGCTCCAAAAATTGGGCACAGGAAGCCCGTAAATGATAAAAAAGTGTTTGAATATTTGCTTAAAAGTTTTCCATAAAGACTGTAGCCGATGATGTTTGAGGCCAAAATTAAAATTCCTATCAGACTAAAAAGCTCAAATTTGCCACTCTCAGGCAACAATTTAATGGCGGGATAGGCCCTAAAAAAATATTGAGTGAGGCATAAAATTCCGCCCATCAAAAAGGCAGCACCATTGATTGATAAAAGGCTGTAATTGCGGCTCACCAACGTTTTTATTTGGAACCAAGCGTAACAGGCCGAAACTATCCCAATCATTAAAACTAGCTCTGGCAGCGAAAAAACAAAGAAGTTTTTCCAACAAATTTCACCTAAATTTCTCGTCGCCATTATCAAAATCATGCCAAAGAATCCACACAAAAGGCCAATCCACTTTTTTGCGCTCAATTTTTGGCCAATTAAAATAAAGGCCAGCGCAGCACTAATCAAAGGAGTCAGCGAAAAAAGGAGGTTGACTTTGATTGAATCCAAAAATTGAAGCGCCCAAAATTCGCAGACAAAGGCCAAATAAACATGGAATATTGAGACTTTGATAAAAAGCCAGGCATCACTCAATGTTATTCTGCCTTGAATTATTGGCTGACCGGAAAAAACTCTGGTCAAAATTAGGTAGCCCAAAATTATGCCTCCGGCCAAACTCATTCGTAGACCGATCAGCTGAATCGGGCTGGAACAAAATTCGAGAGCAAGTTTGCCGATCGGAAATGATAAGGCCATCAGGGCCCAGAGAACAAAAATTGCAAAAACCACCTATTTTTAACCTTTCAATCAAAACAATGATAAAAACGACCCTAGAATCGAGTTTATGGCTTTAAGGGAAAATTACCAGCCAATCATTTTAAAAATGGCTTAAAACTCTTTTAATTTATTGTTAAAAATTTTAACCCCTGACTATAGTTTCCAAACAGACATCTACCTTTTTTAGCTAAAAACCTTAAAAATGATTAATTTTATTAAAAGGTTATTAAGTTTTTTTGCAATTTTTACATTTTTCGTTCAAGGACTTGAGCTTTTGGCCGCAGAGAAAACAACGAGTCAAAAAAACTTTGAACAGGCAGAGCGCTCAGCCGAGAACACCGTCAAATTAATCGAGGTCAAAGACCACATAAAGCAGCTGCTCTCAAACATGAAAAGTGAGACCGAAGACCGAATTTCCAACGAAAAACAACGATTTTTCAGTCTCCCTGACCTTGAAGAGGCTAAAATTAAAGAGGTCGAAAAGCTTGTCAACACCGGCCTTGCGCAATTAAACAAGCTGATTTCAAAAGGCAACTCAGCCTTGAACCAGCTCCTTGAAAATCCCGGTCAGTTGGCAGAAAAGGTCAATGGCCTCGATCTTGAGAGTATAAATTTAGTCAAAGAAAAAATAAATTTTGATGCGCTGGCCAAAAATGTTGCAACTTTGGAAAAATCAATTTTTGAAAAAATTAAAAAGGTCGAAACCTCAGCAGCCAACCCTTCTTTTAGGCCAAACTCTTAACTTTTTTACATAATAGAAAATAAAATAATAGAGCATTCTTGGCAATTTATAATAATGCCATGGGTTTTAGAGTGAAAAATTTCCAAAAAATCGGACTTTTAATTTTTTTAACGTTTGGCTTAAGCATTGAACTTTATTTGTCCAGCGCCATTCCAACTTCTTCAGCTTCAGTCGAAGAAAATGAGGGGCCAACAAAAATTACTTTGCCTTCCGAGACCTTGCCCCCTACAAAAGAGGCGCCACAAGAAGCCACAGTTGTTGCCAAAGCGCCCGCTGCTGCCGCCGCGGCTCCAGAAAAACCGGGTTTAGGATCCCAAGTTAAAGCATTTTTCACTCAACCAATTTCAAATTTGTCTCAAAAAATTTCAAGTCTCTTCAAATCAAAACTAAAGACTGATGACGCTTCGACTGTAACTCAACCATCAGAGTCAAAGTCACCAGCTCCTGAAGAAGCCGTTGCAAAAATCTCACCAGAAAATGTGGTTCCAAAAGCAACGCCAAGCAACGCTGATAAACCTATTCCCGCTCCAGCGCCAGAAATACCTGCAGAAGTAACCAAACCTACGGTAACAGAAGGAAGTGTGGCGCCAGGGAAAAAGCAGGGCATTGAAAAGTCCCCTCTGGCTCTCATTGCCAAACCTTTGGCTGAAGAGGAGGAGCCCCAGACGAAAAATATGGTTGCTCCAGTCGAGCCAATAAAACAATTTTCAGATACAGAATTGACGGCCGAAGCCAAAAAAGCGGGTGTTCCTCAACAGGTCGTGAATGAGATTAATCGTCAACTCTCGCAGGACGAGATCATTAAAAATTATTTGGCCGATAAAAACAGCGCCAATCGAAAGGCAATGCAAGGCAAAGCAATCGCCCTTGCCTCCACCGTTGGAGCCATTGTGGGCGGATTTGCGCTTCTTCCAGTCTCCATTGCTGTGACAATGTACATAGTCAAAAAAATCGGAGACAGCCAGGAGCAAGCACATCTTGAAAAACTCAAATTAGAGGCCGCTCAGGCAAACACCGAGCTTGAAAATCTACGACGACAAGGCAATGCCACGCCACTTGATGAATTATTTGCTAAAAATGGCCTAAGTCCAGAGCGACTTAATCCAAAATCAAAATTTTATGTTCAAAAAGGTGAACAAAATCGAGAAAGCCCTTCTCTGGCAAAGCTTCTGCGCATGACCCAACTTGGAGAAGTAAAGCAGGCAGGGTCGGATGATTTAATGTCTGCAATTGAAAGGCTTAGACAAGATGCAGCGCTTGATCCAGAAAACACGAGGGTTCAGACCCAAATTCAGGCGCTTAAAAACCTGCGAAATGATGATGTTTCTGAACAAAAACCAGGCTTTTTTGGCAGCATTGCAAGTTTTTTCAGACAGGCCTTTGGACTTGATAAAAAGAGCCCAAGACTGAGAGCAATCCAAGAAATCATTACAAGAGGGTACACTACCGAGCAAGTTGAGCAAATTAGAGCACAGCGAGCACAAGAATCAGCAAAGGCTGCACAGAGCCCTGATCAAATCAATAAAACTCCAAAACTACAGTCAGGAACTGAAAGCGATGAGCAAAAAACAAAAAAACAACAACCTGTTGCTCAAGAAATAGCCGACGAGCAACCCAAAAAAACCTCTACACCTGAAGAAATAGCCACGATTGAAGCGACAAATAAAAAAGCCCTTTTGGATGCTGGTTTTTCAGAAGAAGCAATCGCTGAAATAACCAAAAAAGACGCTGCTGATAAAGGAAAGACTGAACAAGGAAATCAAAACCCGAAAACCGCAGTTGAGAGAGCTTTGCAAGAATTTCAAAAAGCACAAAAAGATTTGGAATCCGCCAAAAACAGTCAATCTCCCCAAGGGTCAAAAATAGTCGGTTTTCAAGAGGCTGTTGACCTGGCCGAGCGGAACTTAAAACTTCAGCAGGAAATGGAAAACGATGAAGCAATCACCACTAAAAAAACCACCCCAGCCGCCGCAGCAGCTGAAATCCAAAGCGATAAAAAAGAGCTTTCTGTTGAAACTGAAGGGAAAGAAGCACGAAAGCCTCTAGCAACGGCGGATGAAACGCCTAAAAAACCAACAACACAAACTATTGGCATACAGACTGAAGAAGATGCGCCGGGAACAGGATCAAAACCAGCTTTAAAGCCTCTTCCGCTGGACAAGGAAAAGCCCCCTACACCAATAACTTCTGTACCATCAAGCATAAGCACACGGGGAAAAGAATCCACTCAACAGATCCAACAAGCAACTCGAGAACAAAACTCCGTTCCCGCATCTGCAAAAACCTCCGAAAGCGCACCAAATGGCGGTGCTCAAGGACAAAAAACATTTGGAGAAGAAAAAGGTCAAGGAACCCAAACAAAAACTACGGCTATGGGCGGTGTTTCCTCTCCTATTGTAAAAAGCACATTCCAAATTCCCGAAGACCAAACAAAAATACCACTAATTTCCCCCGCTGAGACTCAAGAAACCTTTGAAAAAATCGCCTTAGGCCAAACAGCGCAAACAGGCAACACGCCCAAAGTCCCATCTCCGACAAATCTTATTATTAAGACAGATATGCCTAAATCTCCAAGTCTAGCGAATCTAGTAGAAAGCACACCCGAGTTTCCCCCAGCATTAAAACGCCCAAGCACGGCTGCTGCTACTCGACCAAGAACAGTTTCAGCTGAGAGGAACACGATCAATAATCCACAAGACAGCATAAATAATGCAGTTATGGATGCTCAGTTTAAGGCCACACTAGGGGATAGTTCAATATCGGACGGCCCCGAGTCATTGAAGATCATGTCGTCCATAGGAGGATCAAAACCGCCACAGCAAGCGACACCATTAGTCGAACCTACCAACTTTCGAACTCAAACCTTGGGAGAGGTCCAAGAAGCTGCGGATAAGCTTGGAAGAACTGGTACGAAAGACGATGCCTGGCCGCCTGAAAATAAAACGGTATTTTTAACAAATTCAAGGCACAACTCAGCTCCAAATAAATCTCCAGCTATCACAGACTTTGGAAAACTAAGTGACAAGCAATTAGCATTGCAAGCACAAATAGAACAAAAAAAGCAGACCAGAGCCCAGAGTAGGGAAAACGCTCAGACATTTGAAAAGCTTGGGGAAACATTAGAAGCTCAATTAAAACAACAACAATCCACCATTGAAACCCGTTCGCACCCAACTCTGCAAACTACTTCAGCTTTCGGAAAAGGGGCAAGGGTGAGTGCTCCTGTAATGATACACGGACAAGCTAGATACCAAACTCATTCTAATGGAGCGTCATCTTGGAGCAGCTCAATGTCCCCTGCAGTCCCCGGGACGCCTCGTGGCAAAACCGTACAAGGTGACAAAGCAGAAAATGAAAGACAGCGTCAAAATGATTTTTACAGAAAAAGATAGCCACTCACTATCATTTATGATGATTTGAACTTTTCCAAACTTACTCAATAATTCTAATTGGTTGAATTGTGCAAGCAAAGGTTGTT
>CAYTZU010000048.1:2258-7505 GCA_964442725.1 uncultured Pseudomonadota bacterium | reverse complement strand
CGACTTCTAGAAGGTGCGCTAGCACTATCTTTGTCGCTATCAAAGGCACAACGAGAAGGTATTTCCCTTTCAGCAATTGAACTTGAACTATCTACGTAAGGTCCGAATGATCGGAAAAGGAAATCATCATCAGAGGAGCGAGGAAGTGGTTTTGGCTTTTCAAATAATGAATATTTAGAAGGCATATCTGGAAGAATGGCGAAAAATACAAATGTGACAGTTTCATAGAACCCCGGCTTTTGCCACACAGGAGCCTGATCAAAGGTGGGATGCAGTAGTGATAATTTATCAAATTCCTCACGCTTTATTTTTGGATCTTTAATTTTCGAAAAATGATCTAGATCAATAAGATTATGGGTTTCTTGTGGCAGTAAAAGTGAGGTTTGCACTAGCGTTGAAGCAACATTGAAGATCTCTAAAAACTTCCAAACTAATTCCCACTCTAGATGTTTATACTCCAAGATTAGTTCCGTTAATTTCTTTTCTCCGCTCAGAGTATCTATATCTGTCGTAAATTTTTTATACCAATGATATTGGTCCTTAATCGCTGTTGATATTTCTTGTATCTTTGTTGCTTCACTAAATTCCTCTATGATCTCATCGATACGCATGTCAGCCGTGATCCTTTCACCATAATTTATTAATGCATCCGTTAACGGCGAGCCATTTAAAAAACCAAAACTTGTAATGCCCATTGCAAACATTAAATATTTATTGAGTAACAATTTTAAATTTTGAAAATACATTGCAAGGTCTCAAAGTTATTTAAAATAGGTTGTTATTGCATCTGTTGGCAGAGTAATAAATTTCAAAATGTTTTGCCAGGCCAGTTTTTAAAACAAAATTTCTAAAACTAGCTCTGGTGGCTGGAAATAAGATATTTTGCAAGGAACTATGATTTTTATTTTTTCAAATAACTTTTGAATCAATGTTTGTCCACAAAGAATGTCTATTTTATGGGAAACAAATCAAAGAAAATGATGTACAGGTCCCTTTCAGTGTCCCTCTTGATAAAAAGGACTTATATATCGAGAACTTTTTAAAAATTACCAAAGGAACCGGCCGACTGTTTTTGTTTGTGGCCGATCATAAAATTGAGCATTTAAACAAAGATTTTTGGAATTTGAATGTTCCGTGTGACCATGATTGCCCTGATGTTCCCAGTCATCTTTTTGAAATTGCGAGCAATGCGCAAGTTGGTGGTTTTTGCTCTCAATTTGGGCTGATTTGTCGAATGGCTGGGGCTTATCGCGAGATTAATTATGTAATAAAAATTAATTCTAAAACCGATATTTCTGGTCCTCAGGCGACCGAACCATTGAGCCGAGCGTTGTGTACCGTTGGCGACGTTGTAAGGTTGAAGAACGAGCATAAAATCAATGTTTGTGGCGTTGGATACACAATTTATCTTGGCAGCACTCATGAGGCCAAAATGCTTGCCGAAGGCTCGCGAGTTATTCTTGACGCTCATAAAGAGGGCTTTGTCACTGTTTTGTGGATTTATCCGCGTGGGGCTTCCATTGCCGATGAGCTTGATGAAAACATCATTGCCGGTGCGGCTGGCGTTGGAGCCGCATTGGGTGCCGATTTTGTAAAGGTCAGAGTTCCGCGTGCTGACACAAGCGAGCAGAGCGCGCAGCGATTACTTCAAGCGACTCGATGCGCTGGAAACACAGGAGTCATTTGCGCTGGTGGACCGCTTCAAGGGGCAGAATTAATGATTAAAACACTCTATGAGCAGATAAAAATAGGCAAAACAGCTGGATGCGCCATTGGACGCAACATTTATCAAAGGCCTTTTGATGATGCAATGGCCGTCTGTAAGGCAATTTCTGGAATTGTTTACGGCAATTTAACGCTCGAAGGGGCTCTTGATTTGGTTAAAAATATTTCGCCTTAGTTTTTATAAAAAAACTCCTTTGTGAGGAAATCTTTTAATAGAATGAGCAGACAAAGGCGCCATGAATAATTATCTTTGTTATTACAAAATTCCTCACTAGCCTTTACAAAGGCTGAATCCATGTAAGGTTTAATAAATTCAGCCTTTTGATTCCATGTCCAAGCTTTGACAATAGGATCTTTCTGATGCTTTGATTGAAATTCTTTTATTAACGAGGAAAGATCACTATTCATAAATTTGCTAAGGCCTTTTACAAAAGGACTATCAATATTGAATTTTTTAGCCCTTTCTTTGTTCATTTGTGTGAGCGCCTCGTAAAGAATTTTAGCGTTATCAACTAACATCTTAGTCAAAAAATCAACCATTTCAGGCTTGAGCCCTTTTTTAGGCTTTAAGAAGAGATCAGCTATATCTCCTTGAGAAGCCTTGTCTAGTAAGTTAGGGGTCCCACTTTTTAAGTCAGAAAGAATCGATAATGTTAGAATGAAAAGAGTTAGCTTCTTCAAAAATTGCGCATTCATGAATTGTCTCTAAAAGTGACATTTTTAAGAGTCTATTTCGAATAAGTTATCCACAAATTCAATAGTTGTCCATCATTGCAAGGCGGATTGACGAAAATTGACAATTTTGCCAATAATTCAAATATTTTTACTCAGTTCTTTCAGCTTTTGATTAGGGGAGTTGGTTGAATCAACGAGTCATTACCTAACTTTTTTAACAATTCTACTGTAAGGATGTCTTTCAAAGCCATGAGAAAGAAAAGTTGTCTATCGCCATGGTGCTTTAAAGGTTGGAAGTTTTAATTTATTGGCAGGTTCACTTGTTTTATTCAGTTCTTTCAAAATTTCACCACAAGAATTTATTGAATTAACCACTCCTTGAGCCTGGTCTCGCAATTTATTATAGCCGTCCATTAATCTTTGTTTTTCTCTTTCAAGTGCTTCTCTGTAGGTATAAATTTGTGCCATGGCAGCATCGCCTTCCATACCACTGTCTAAGGCCTTCTGAGCGCTTGAAGTCATCGCTTTAATTTTATTGAGCAATGTGGCCTTTTTGCTTGCATTTCCGTTTACATAGTCATTGAGGAATGTTAAGACTTCTTTTTCACTTTCGCTTCCAGGGGCAGCCATCCTTGCCGCAATTTTGGCCTGGACTATTGAGGACACGGAGATCAAGATCATAAAACTGGTTAAAAATATACAAAATTTTTTACCGATAAAATTTTTCATTTACAGTCTCCTTTAAAACTGTTGCTTTAAAAGACATATCGAAGTCTTAAATAAAATCCATAGGCTTTATCACTGCCAAGTCCTCGATAATTCAAAATGTTTTCTAGTTGCCCAGGCAAGGAGGTTGTCAAAACAGTTTCGTCGATGAGTGTGTTGTCATTTGGCTGACCTGAAAGATCTGTGAAAACTCCACCAGGGAAGAAGATTCCGCCGCGAGCTGAAACGTCGAGGTTTTCGGTAATTTTATAATTTAAAATTGTGTTGAGTTCCCAGCCCAAAAATTTGCTGGCCGTCTCATCTGAAAGCCAGCCTTGGATGTTGTAATCATCATAAAGTTTGTGTCCACCCTCAAGCGTTCCCTCATTTTGAACAAGTCTGACTGGTGGGAGAGCTTTTTTGTCCCACTTTTTGAGTCGTTCATCATTCCAGTAGGCAAAAACGTTTGTGTTAACTCTAAGCTTTTCTCGATCTTCCATTGGGCGAACGCTGATGCAGCCACCAAAATAAATTAAGTTTGTTAGTGTGTCATCGTCATTTCGCGTTGATAGGTCAAAGAGATCAATGTTTTTTGGTCTTGGAACGATTCCAGCATTGACCATGACAAGCGGATGAGCCCAAAGGCCGGAGTATTCACGGTCTCTGAGCGGCAGAAAGCCTTTGTATTGCTTTTTGCCTTCCGGTTTAATTGAGATGGCGCCATTGATATTATCGTGATAATTGGATCCAGCGCTGGCAAAATAGTTATCAACATTGTCATTGTATGGATAAGTGCCTCCTGAGAAAATTCCACCGGCAAGTGCTGCAATTACGGGATAATTTTTAAAGGAGTATCGAGCATCAAAACACAGCATCCAACCGGCCAAATCGATTTCATAGCTTGGGTGATGCTCAGCCAATCGTTGTGTCATGTCCTGCTCGGACCAGAAAACATCATTGGCGCCAAGTGATGGAGAACCGTCTCCTGGTCGCCAGCGATTTGGATTTTTCCAACCCTTTGAAATGTAGCTGTTTGGAAGGACCGAGCTTGGAAGTTTTCGGAATTGGCCTGTGGTCGGATCAAAGTGATTTACCGACGGATATTCATGATAAACGGCCTCTCGAATTGTTTGATGACCGAACTGCTTTGCCACCTCAATGTTGATCTGAAAGCCTTCTGCTTGAGCCTCAGCCATTATTCCAAAGGTGTGGAAGTCAATTGGCGCATCGGCCCCACGGTCAACCGTTTGACGCGGAGAATTGTAATAAACCCAGTAAGGATTGAGTAATGCACTGCTGTCTTTGAGTGGCATTTTGTCGGTTATTTCGTCAAAATTCCAGCCCATTTTTGCCGAGGCCGAAACAATGTGTCGACTCGATAAAGATTCCTTTGGCAGCCTTATTTTTACATTGTCGGCAAAGTTTGCTCCGGCGATGTCCTCGGTAACCATTGGGGAAAAATAGATGTCATAGCTACAGTTTTTGCCCACCTGTCCGCGCCACAAAAGCCCAGGTGGATACATTGGTGCATAGGTCTGGAGGCCGGTTTTGCGAAATCCCATATAATCAACGCCGCCCTGAGACCAGTCTCCAAGCGAAATTCCGCGGCCCACGAGGTATGGGAAATATCCGACCTGCAGAAAGTGCGGATGCTTGTCCATTTGAGGCGCCATTCGATCAAAATTAACCTTAACCCAAGCCTCCTGAAAATTTGTTTGAATTGGGCTAAAGTTTTCATCCAAAAGCCCACCCTTTATTAAATTTTTATCGTGGTAAAGGCTGGCTTTGTAATTTTGACGCATGAATAAGGTGTTCCCAATGGTAATTCTGGTTTCAACCGAGGGACGACCATCTGGATTATTTGTTCCATATTTGAAAAGCATGGAGAGTTCAGTGCGTTGACGGAACTGATCGCGGGCGTCGTCTTTGTTGTTGTCATCGAGCGTTTCGGCGCGTCTGACGCAATAATAATCGGCATTAATCATTGATCCGACAAAAAGTTTGGCATTGTTGGTGCCAAGTGGAACTTCATGCGTTGGAGAAAAATAGGTTCGATATTTGCAGGAACCGTCTCCAGTGACAACACCCAAATCATTGATTGGAATTGGGTTATTTGCCTGATTTACGGTCAAAGCTGCATTG
>CAYTZU010000048.1:0-2248 GCA_964442725.1 uncultured Pseudomonadota bacterium | reverse complement strand
AAACTATGATTGGCAAATAATTAAATGATGTCTTTAAAGGCCTAAAAGTTATAATTTTCTTAAGCATCGTAAAATTTTATACCAGGCAAAAGAATCCTAGGGCTCGCTGGAATTATTCAACGGCAAACATTACACAAAGAATGGCCAAATCTTCCACAAAAACATAAATTTTTCCAAATTTCTCTAATTTTTAGGGGGTCAAATTGTCAAAATGGCTTTTTGCCGAGCTACGGATTTTTAAAGTTTGCCATTAAAATTTCCAAAAATGGCCAGTACAAGAGGCTTATTGAACCATTGAATCAACAGCAAGTTTTCAAATAGAAAACAGGATGGCCCTTAAAATTAATGATTTTTTATAAAAAACTGATTTTTGTGCAAATTTTTACAATGGAATTTTGCTTTATTTAAAAAGCATTTTACAATTCAAGCATAAGTTTAAGATTAAACGAAGAGCAGATTTAGATTTTGCGCGAATATTTGTCTGAATAAATCTCGTCTCCTGCGCACGAAGAGAGGTCCCAATTTTGGGAGTGGCAGCAAGTTTGAGGGTTTTCATCAAAGTGTTGGCAGTCAGAGCTTGCTTGGCAGTTTTTTCTTGTTGGTTGAATAAATCCATTTTATTAACTCTCAAAGGAGTAACACATGTTTAAGAAATTAGTTTTAATGCTTGCCCTTGCAACATCAGCTAGTGTGAATGCTGGAATTTCTGATTTTATCGATACTGCAGCTGAATATGTAAACCCAAAGAAAGTGGGCGGAAATATTGCTACTTGTTTCACTGATACAACAAAAACAGAAAAAGCCATATTGGCTCTTGCATTATTTGCTTGCATCAGACAAGAAATATTGCTCGGCGAACCAGTTAAAAAATTAGTTGTTGGGGCGTTGGATCATAAATGGAATATCCTTAACAAAATTCCATTTTTCACAAAGATTTCACAAGCTATTTGGGGCTATAAGTCAGCCAATCATGCAAAACTCGTGGTTAAAGTTGACGTTGAACCTAAAGCAGAAGTAGAAAAAACTGCCTAAAACTTCTTCAGAGCATTTGCTTTGAAGGGAAAGGCCTTTGCACACGGTTTGCCGACCTCCCTTGGCGCCTGTGCATGGTTTTTCGCGTAATTAAAAGGGGAATCGCTGATTTATTCAGTGGTTCCTCTTTTTTATTTTTTTAGGTGGAAAACCTCTCTGGACATATTAAATTTGTTTTGCCAAAAATCCCATTTTTCATTGCAAAATTCGCTTTTTGCCACTCCATTTTGGTGGCGTTTTTATTTATTTTAAAAGAATTTTAGACTTTCCTTGTTAGAGCTATTTACCTTTTGATGATCCGAGAAAAAAATGTTGAAGAATTTGGTTTTCATCCTTTGTCTTACAACGCTTGGCCTGAGCGCTGGGCAAGATTGCAAAAAACATGATTTTCTGACTGGTGCAGAGAAATTGGGTCGTTTCTGTATGACTAAGTCTTGGAATGGCGCAAAAAGGGCATACAATGCCGCTTGGGGAAATCGATCTAATTTACAACGTTTTGGAATTGCCACGACATTGGCATTTGTATTTATCCCAGGGCTTATTTTGGGCTCTTATAAATTGGGAATCAATTATTGCCAGAAAAATACAACTCCAAATTTGAGGCGTAATAACATCATTGAAGATCTTGTATTATTCGTTCCAATTTTTAGTCACTCCTGGATTTTGAGTTCGTTTTGTAACGCGAAAACATAAAAAAAATGTCAGCTCAATGTGCTCAAAACCGAGGCGAAGTTTTAAGACTGAAAACTTATTTTGCACAAAGCCTAATTTTACTGCATAAAACCCGGTTTTTAGTGCTCCCTTGCCAGGCGGTTTTGCTTTGTTTTAAAGGCGTTTTAGACTTGTATTATCGATAAGCGAACAACACATTTCACCAATTAATTAAGGAGTGCCCAAAATGTTTAAGAACTTATTTTTAATGCTTGCCCTTGTTACATCAGCCGGCGTAAATGCAACAGTTGATGGCGACGGGCAAGTAACCGATGCCCAAGACAAAAAAGTGGAAGAAATTGTGGCCCCCACTCTTCCTGAGGCCAAAGTTGCAAAACCTGGGCTTGCAAAGAGATTTGGCAATGCCGTCTGGGGAAATAGATCGAACTTATCAAGGGCTGGGATTATTGCATTGGGGGCTGCAGCTGCAGTTACGATTATTCCGAGTGTTGTTACATTTGTGTGGGGAATCAAATTGAATTCAGGAAATGTAAGAGCAGAACTT
>CAYTZU010000047.1:0-7575 GCA_964442725.1 uncultured Pseudomonadota bacterium | reverse complement strand
TATGATCAAATTTTACCTCCTTTAACAGATCTCTTATCAGTCATTGAACAAGAATTGAAAAATGCAGATTCTTCAATAGAGATTTCCTCTCGTTCAACAGTGGCAAAATCTAAACTTTTTCAGATTGCCAACATTTTGTCGCAAAATACTTATAAAGATTTGGTCATCGACTTGAAAAAAATTTATTCGCCAGTTTCAGCAATTTTCAAATGGAATTTAAAGACAAAATCAGCCTTCATGCGTGAATATAAAAGTAAACATCGTTGGAATGTTGCAAAAGATTGGATAGAGGGGCCACTCAAGATTATTATGACACCGGGCAGCGCCATAATTTTACTTACAACTTTGATTGGTATTTTATTAAATCCCAAGAAAGCGATTGCAAGCAAGTACAAGGATGAGAATACTGAGTTGAAGAAGCAGATTGATGAAAACAAAGTAGAAATACTCAGTAAAATAGATTCGACTTTGGCTATATTTCAATCGAGAAATTATTAATCGAAAACCACAAAATTAATAATTTCTCAAATAATTTAGACTTGTTTTAAAACTAAAACTGGAAGAAGTCTTTAAATAGAGTTACTCTCTGAGGTGTAGGTCAATGCCGTTTTTACAGCTTTGGGCAATGAAAATCATGAGGAATTTGAGAAACTACTATTTATTAAGTGTTCTTATGTGTTTTGGTGCCAATAACTTTTTGCGAGCAGATGAACATTTTGAGGCAATTTGTGGATTTGCTCATAGAGTTTTTGGTCAAAATTTTGGTTCTTCAGCATGTCAAGACGATAACAAGATTAGTTTTTTGACGTCACTATCAGAATCGATAAAAAGTAACACTCTTAATTTTGTAAGGCCAGAAGACAGGGGCATCTTTACTCCTCAATGTAGTAGTCGGTTAGAAGAAAGTTGGGGTAAAGATTTTATGCTCATTTTCGAAAGAATAGACAGCAAACATCAATTATCGCGATGTTTATTAGCGGCTGCTGGTTTTTTGTTTTGTCTAAAAACAAATGAAGATCCAAGCCGGATTGACATTGATTTGTTTAAATTTAAACAGCCAGATAACTATCCGATTAAACAATTATTAATAAATCGAGCTTGTGCTGTTGCTGTTCCTAAGGATAAATATAAAGATTCTCTTTTTGTTAGGGATTTGGTGCTAGTGTTTTATGCAATGCTTCCTGACATCGTAGAATTAGAATCTTTTGTTAGACAATCTAGGCCTGTCGAAATTAATAGGCATAAATCGAGAAGTCCGACTTTAACGGGCGATTCTTCTGGAGATGAAGGTGGTAGTGTTGGCCCGCACTCGAGAGGTCGATCGCCTCAGTCTCCAGCTCAAGTTCCTGGAACAACTCCACCGCCATTATCATTGATGGAGGGATTAAGAAGTTTGTTTTTTCGGCCGGGAAAATAATAGGACTTTCTAGATAATTGCTGCTCAATGTTATTTTCCCATCTAGTTTTTGCAGCGAATTAAATTTATTAGTGATGGTGAGGTTCGGTCAAATTTGCAATAATCGTGGCCGAACCTCTTTAATTTTACCAATAAAAAGGCTAATTCATGATTTCGAGACCTGGGTCATAGTGATATTTTGAAAGACATTGTTTATCATTAGTCTTCATGGCAAGAGCGGTTTAAGCATCAGGGTTGATCGTGCTGATTTCAAAGAAGAGCTTATTGAATGTGTGCTTTTTCGTACTGTCGAGCGTTGTTGCAAATCTGAGTCATTTGAATGGAAATGAACTAATCGATTTTATAATTAAATTTGGTTCACAAATGGCTTATAAAATTGATCCGACCCTCACAAGGCCTCTTGAAGAAGGCTCAGAAATTGAGCTATTGGGTTTGGACAGGGTTTCAGCTGCAATTAAAAATTTCTACATCAAGAATGGATGCTTACCCATCGAAGCTGTATTTGCCGTAGAAAAGCAACTGTGTAAAGGGAAATCTTTCCGAGAGTGCCTTGAAGATTACAAAAAACAATATCCAAAATTATCTGAAAATTTTTTAGCTAGTTACGCGGTTGCCGCAAGTATGGTTAAATCTTCCATTGATTATCGGCAGCCTATCAACTTTGATCTTTTTTCGGATTTATCTCGAAATGAGATGCTTTTCGCTAGCGTGGGGAGCAGCTTTTTGACATTATTTCTTAGTAGTCCAACTTATAAAGAAGATTCTGTTTGGAGGAAAAAGCATTTTGAAAAAGGTGCTACATGTATGTTCTTTGCAAATCTTGCTTATCTACCGCCCGAATATCGCTTGCCTGACAGTTTTGAATCGATATAAATAAAAGTTGAGTTTTTAATCAACTTTTTCCCAACCAGTTGAGGGAGGCCAGGTGACTTTGCATTTGTGCTCACTTGATCGGCAGACAATTGTTATAGGTCCTCTGCGATTTCGGGCCTGTTCGAGATTATTTCCGGAGAGAGGGAAAGTTAAACTGTAAAGAGTTTTGAAACGTGAGTAGGAATTGCCGAATAGTTGCCTTGTGATGTCGGTATGTTGGATTTTTTTGATTAAGTTAGGTTTGATTTTTTTGCCATCGGGTGTTTCGAGCCAGAAGGACCAGGCGGAATTTTTTTTGTCTAACAATTCTTGGAAACTTTTACGCACGTCGGCCTGAAGAAGGAATTTGAATTCATCCTGATTTGCGGCCAGTTCGTGCATCATGATTTGTTGGCGAACTTTTTTGCTCGCGCCGCGGCGATCAGATTTTATGCAGGCGCTGGAAAGGGCTATTTCATCGGAATATCGAAGGAAGTCGAAGAGCGCTACTGTTTGGAATTCGTCATAAATTTTTATCGATTTTAAGTTGTTTTTGGCATAAATTTTGGCCTGATCCCAGCCCCTCGATTTATGTTTGAATTGCGTAAATTCTGGTGGAAGTAGGTCGTGATATCCTATACAACCGGGCAAAAATAAGGTTAACCCAAGCATGAAAAATTTTACAAAAATTTTAGAATCTATCTTTTTTATCATTTCTGCCAAATTTGTAAAAGAGCTTGTTTGTTACCCGATTAAGGATATCGCCAATAACTATCCAATTTGCAATAATTTTATTGTTGCTGACAATTCTTGGGATGCCTTAATTCAAGCTTTTTGATTTTTTAGCTAAAAAATCGATAAAATGTCCAATAATCTATGCTGTTGAGCTTTGTGTGACCAAATATTTAGGCAAATTAAGGGTGATGCTTCCAAGTAAGTTTTTCTTTCCTTATTTTCTTGCATTTCGATATTTGCTCTGGCCCAGAGCTGGAAGCTACGTTGCCTTTATGATAAAGCTTTGCTTTTTGGGAATAATGATTGGCTCGGGCTCTTTGTGTTTAACGCTGATGGTCATGTCCGGTTTTGAAAAGGAGATAAGCCAAAAAGCTCGTGGAATGAACAGCCAGATCATAATTTCATCAAAATCAGGCAAATCTTTGGCCTGGCCGGAGATGGCAAGCTTGATTAAAGGCGACAAAAAAGAAATCGTTTGTGCAAGTGCTTCCTCAACGAGTCAAATTGTTGTCGATCACGGACAGAATTTTTATACGTTGATTTTAAAAGCGGTTGATGCAAAAACATTCAATCAGGTCAGCGATCTTGATCGACGAATAACTCCAAATTTATCTGAAACAGGTTGCCAAAACTCTGGGCGGGTTAGTAGAAAGGTTGATCTACAAAGGATATTGACTGGCAACAACATTTTGATCGGTCACAAAATTGCCAAAACAATGGGAGTTAAATTTGGTGATGAATTAAAGGTTTTGCTTCCCGAACCGATTGGAAAGAAAAAGATAAAATTGCTTGAAAGCAAAGTCAGAATTATTGGTTTCCTCGATGTTGGATTTAACGAATATGACAATGCAACAATGATTTGCTCGCTTGATCTTTTCTGGGATTTTTTTGGGCATAAAGGACTAGTTGACAATGTTTTGGTTAAGTTCGTCAGCCAAAGCAACGAAGTAGACGGCAAAATCGATATTTTGATAAGCAAAATTAGCACTTATTTGTCAGACACTTTACCCTGGGCCCAGGACAAAGAAACACAGCAGGTAAACGCCTTGAAAACAAAGCTCTCGGCTTTTAATGTTCAACATTGGAAGGAGCTTTATCCGGCGCTGGTGAGTTCAATGCGACTTGAAAAATATGCGATGTTTTTAATTCTAATGCTTGTCAGCATTGTGGCAATTATGAATATGATCTCGCTTTTAACCGTCCAGGTTCAGTCAAAGCGCCGAGATGTTGCGATTTTGCGTGCCATGGGCTTTTGCGCCGGGCAGATTGAAAAAATATTTATTTTTTTAGGTTTAGTTTTAACATTTTTTGCCTCGATTTCAGGGATTTTACTCTCCTTGTTTGTAGGGATTTTCTTTGAGCGAATCCATCCAATTAGGCTTCCAGATGCTTACATTGTAAATTGTTTGCCATTTGATTTTTCGCCAGAACATTTTTTATTGGTCTTTATTTTGACGATGATTGTTGGCCTTTTGGCTTCTTGGATTCCAGCAAGACAGGTTTTCAGTCTAAAAGTGGCTGAAGTTTTGCGTGGGCACTGAATTTTGGTTTTTGGTTTTTAACTAGAAAAAGGTTTTGGTGTTAGAAAAAATTTTTGATTTGAAAATAATCACTGCTGAATTTTTGCGTGAAAAAACTGCGCTGTTGCGTGTTGATTTAAATGTTCCACTTCAAAATGGACAAATTGCTGATGAGTTCAAACTAAATGTTCTTCTGCCAACGTTTAATCTAATTTTTAAAAATGCCACAAAATGTATAATTTTAACGCATCTTGGTCGGCCAAAAGGTCCTTGCCAAGAACTTTCGACACAAAATTTGCTTCCATGGTTTGCCAAAAATAATTTAGATGTGTCATTTTCCAGAACAATTCAAGAGGCGCTTAGTCGAAGCAGTAAAATAATAATGCTTGAAAACCTACGTTTTTTCAGTCAAGAGGAGTCGCCCTCTCAAGAATTTGCTAGTGAGCTTTCCGCGCTTGGTGAGGTCTTTATTTTTGATGCTTTTGGTTCAATTCATCGAAATGCCACCTCAATTAACTTGCTTGCGCGCCAATTTGATCAAAAGCATCGTTTTATCGGGCCTCTTGTGGCCAATGAGCTTAGACAACTTTATAATTTCAAGGAGAGTAATTTTAGGCCGTACACAATAGTTTTGGGTGGCTCAAAGCTTGAAAAACTTGAATTGATAGGGCAATTAATTGATTTGGACTCGAGGAATCGACCCGATACTATTTTAGTTGGTGGATTTTTGGCGGCCTGGTTACTTTCGAGCTTTGAGGGTCTCCAGGTCAAACTCCATCTTGAGCAAATTAGTTCAAAGAAAGGTGTATCGCTCCTATGTCCGGTCGATTTTATTTCTTTGGATGATTTTGGTAAGGCAAAAGTAATTAATTTTGATGAAATCGAGGGAAGTCTGCAAAGATTTAATTTGATTGATATCGGGCCAAAAAGCATTTCATTGTTTGCTGAAATTTTGGATAAAAGTAAGAAGGCGTTTATCAATGGAACAATGGGAAAATTTGAGCAAAAAGAAGCAATAAAAGGAACTTTGAAAATTTTGAATTCAATGAAAAATATTTCCAATTTTGGCGGAATGGTCGGTGCTGGCGGTGGTGATTGTTTACGGGCCATTCATGAATTTGGATTTTCTCAAAACTTCGGGGCTCTTTCTTCCGGAGGGGGGGCAAGCTTGAAATTTTTGGCAACCGATTTCAATGGCTGGAAACAATTTCCAGGACTTTTGAATTTTTTATAAAAAGCCTTGTTTGTTTTTGCGCAAAAGTTTTTGAATTAATGGGCGGGCACAATTTCCATTTTTGGGTTTAAAATCATGTTTTGGATTATTATAAGATTGTTTGCGACCATCTGGACGGTGATTTGGGAATTTTTTGCAATGTTTTCATCATCTTTTTGGTTCATAATCGAAAAGGGCGCCTCCGTTTTGACCATCATTTTTTATATTTTCAAGTTTTTTCCAAATTTAAAAATTTCTAAAAAAATAAAAGAATTTTCTTTCTTTAAAAAAAAGGACTGAAGTTTTTTAAATCAGCCAATAATTTTTATCAGCGCTGGGAAACTTTGTGTTTTACAAAGTTAAAAATTCAATTATATAAAAAAGCGATACCGTGTAGTTTTAAATTTTTCGCTTAGAAAATTATGCTTCAATTTCTCAATCTTGGCCATTTTTGGTCTTTTTCATAAAAACACAAGGAGTCTGTTGAAAAAATTGCTATTTCGATGGTCTCAAAATTGGTGTTTTGGAAGCTCGACTGAGAGGAGTTTTTGGATTTTGATGTCCTCTGATGAGTAATTATTTTTGGAATTTTATCCATGCCGGTGGGGGGCTGATCAAAGAAAGCGAAAACTCAACATAATAACAATTATCGGAAAACCTATGGCCAAAAAACACTTAAAGGCCCGACTGGTAGCTGGTTTCTATGTAAAATAATTTTAAATAAATTTGTCGCATTTTTAGGGCACAATTCCGATGACTTAGTTATTGTCAAAAAGTTGGTCGAACTTTTTTTCAAACTCGATCATTGATTGGTTGACTTCGGTTTTAATTTTTTCGAGCAGATTTTCTTGCTCATAAAAAAAGTTTTCCAACTCGCTCTGCTTTTCCAAAAAATTAGTCCTGTGCTTGAGTTGAATGTTTTTGATGTTGCCAATGGTTTTTGCCAAGACTTCCGTTGCTTGACGATCAAAGCTTTCATCACTTTGAGCGCTCAAAATTACTGAATAAGTCATAAAAAATAGTTTGAAATTGGACTTTGCAATCATTGGGGCTGCTCTTGGTTTTTTACAAAAAAGCTTTGGGTGCCCGAAAGGCCAACAATTAAAAGCTCTAGACTTTTGTAAATTTTGTCTGCGGGCGAGCTTTTAAAAATTTCTTGTAAAACTTCGAGTTCAAGCCTTTTCTCAAATTCAAGCAATTCATTTTTTATCCCTTGAAGATACGATGTTTGTCGCGTTAGAGCGCGCTCGAGCTCTAAATTAACCATTTCTAGGGCCAAAATTTCATTCCGAAGTTTTTGTTCCATTTTTGACTGACTTTGTAAGAAAAAAATCTTCGTCTCTTGGGCTAAAATCTCGTCGTCAAGACTTGTTGAATGAGCCACAAAACTATGTTGAGAAAGTAAAATCAATAAAATTGCCTCAAAGTAACGCATTACTGTTTTGGTCCTGAAAAGCTAATCTGTTTTGCCGTTGAAAGTGCAGTTAAACATTCTGAGAATTTATTGATTGTTTTTTCAAAAAAACCTATGTCTTGGGCCTTTACTTCGAGCTCTTTTTTCTTTCGCTCCAATTCTAAGAGTTTTTCACTGTGATTTAATTCAAGTTTTTCTCTGGATGTCTTTATCGAAATTTCATCACGTTGCCGTTGTAATTCAAGCGTTTTTATGGCTCTTTCATGCTCGAACTTATCTTTTTGTTGCTCAAATTCCAAAATTTTGCCCTGTAGTCCAAGTTCCTCGAGCTTTTGAACTTTTTGCTCTTGGGTTCGTAGTGTTTCTATTTTGTCTTTTTGATAAAGCAGTTCTTCACATTTGATCTCAAAATTAATCATTTCAA
>CAYTZU010000046.1:974-8007 GCA_964442725.1 uncultured Pseudomonadota bacterium | reverse complement strand
CTATTAATTTGTTATTTCTTTCGTCGTTCGAATTTTCAAGCGCCTTAGAAATGCGACTGTGAACCCGATCACATAAATAAAGTTCATACAAAAAACCATTGTATGCGTCTTTTTTGCTTTCTGGATACATGCCCGTAATAAATTTCCAATTGTCATGAGGCCCGTACCTTAAAAAACCATTCATCCAATGAAAAAAATTTGCGTTCGATAATTGATTTTCTAAGCCCTTCTTTAATTCTCCGACCAAAATGGTATTATCGCACTTGTTTTGAGGAAAATTGAAAACCACAAATTCACGAGACTTCAGAATTTCGTCTACTGAAAGCACACCATAATCGAAATTATTCATGTGTCGCAAAAGCCATGGTTTTTCAGGATCATACTCAGTCTCTGGCGGAGGGGAAGCAAAGAGGAGATTTGAGCCCACTGTTGCTAAAAACATTAAAAACAAACCTTTATAAAAGTTTTTCTTCATGTCTTTATCCAATGATCTCAAAAAAGGCTTTACCTAGGCAGTTTACTTTATTGACTCCAAAAAACCACTCCACCCATAAATCCAAACAATTTTGATAAAACTAGGCATTATTGTAGTATTCAAGTTGAAAGGAACTTAAATTTTATCGAAAAATTTAGAAAAAGTTTGGCATGAATAGGCTTTCGGGCAAGCAAATAAAATCTAATATTTTAATGATCGGCCTGTGGACCTGTTTTGGCCGAATTTTAGGCCTTGCCAAAGACATGCTGCTTGCCAGTTTTTTGGGGATCGGGGCCACGACCGATGCATTTTTGCTGGCTTTTCGCATTCCCAACATGCTTCGGACCACCTTTGCCGAGGGCAGCATTCCCGGTGCATTGATTCCAACAGCCTCAATTTTACTCTCAAAGGGTCGAAAAGACCGTGTTCAAAGACTTTTGGCAATTTTAGTTTCAGTTTTGGCCTTGATTGGTTTAATCCTTTGGGTCTTGGTTTTGATCTGGCCAGCCAAAATAATAAATCTGGTGGCTGCCGGCCTTGATCCCTTGAGAATGGGTCTGACCGGCCAATATTTGAAAATACTTTTTCCATTTTTGATTATAATCTCGCTCTGCAGCGTCATTGGCTCAGTTCTTCAGGCCGCAAATCACTTTACAATTCAGGCGGCCGGGCCACCGATTTTAAACGTAATTTGGGCGGCCTCACTTATTCTGGCGATTTATTTTAATTTGTCGGTATTTTTTATTTGTTTGAGTGTTGTCTTTGCCGCCTTTGCAAAACTTTTGACAAGAAGCATTGTTCTCTGGCACAAAGAACTTCTTCCAAAAGTTCCAACACGCGAAACTTTGAGCGACTTTTTAATTGTTTTAAAAAGATTTATCCCTTTGGGTTTTGGGATGTTTTTGACGCTTGCAAACACGATAATTGAGACGCAAACAGCCTCATTTTTGCAGGTTGGTCAAATATCATTGATCCACTATGCTTTTCGAATTTTCAATCTCCCGCTAAATACCATTGCTATCCCCATCACAAATGTTTTACTTCCTCAAATTTCAAAAATTGCTGATGCAAATTCAAATAGACTCAGTTTTTATTTTCTCCAAACCATAAAACTTGTTGTCTGGACAACTATTCCGATCTCAATTTTAGTGATTTGGAACTCAAACTTTATAATCCAAATAATTCTGGGGGCCAAGTCAACGCCCGAGCAACTTACTTTGGCTTCAAACTTATTAAAAATACTTTGCATAGGCCTATTTTTTTCCGTTTTTAATCGCGCGATGAATTCATTTTTTTATGCTCTGCACGACACAAAAACACCAACGATTATTTGGGGTTTTTCAATCTTGGTTAATGCCATCGGAAATTATCTGAGCGTTTTTGTTTTCAATTTTGGTGTTTATGGAATTTTTATTTCAACCGTGATTTCATGGGCAATTATTACCCCCGTAAAAATCTTTATTTTGAAGACAAAACACAATTTACAAATTCCATTAATTAAAATTGCCCGATTTTTGGCTTTTTTTGCCTTAAACATTACGTGCATAACTGATTTGACAATTATTTTTATATTTTTTTTAGATAAGCTTTTCCTTTTAAATCAGGTAAAAACTCTATTTTTCATCAAAAAAACTCTAATTATGGGCTTGTCATTTTTAATTTTTTATTGCTTAATCTGGCAAGCAAGAGGTCGAAAGACTTGCACAAATTTAAAATGTTATTTTTTAGACTAAGCGAGTTCCTCTTTTATTATAATTTTTGGTTTCTTAGTCAGCCTTTACTAAAGTTGACAGTGATTTTTGAACATAATCGCAAAATCTCAAATTTTATCAAAAACACTATAAAACCATTGAAAATAAAGAAACTCTGCTGATAAAAAAACGAGCAAACTAATGATCGTTCAAATGACTTTTTTAATGTTGTTTTTAAGCATTGAAAAGGTCAATCTTATGATGAGGGAGGTAGCGCTTAAAAAACCACGCCATTTCTAGTTTCTTGATTAATGCAAATAATCGTCCAAACAAAATAAAATGAGCTAGTCAAAAGTTCTACAAAGTTTTTTGGAGAAAAAGTATTATGAATCACAACAAAAAAAAGCTCGTTGCGCTCCTTGCCCTTTCTGGGCTCCAAGCAATTGACCTTGCTGCCAGAACCTCAAACATTGCCTATCAAGTGGGGGCCGACTTAACGACCTACGCCGGCCGACCAATGATGGATCCAACAGCCGGAACAAATGCTGTTTCTGCTGATATTCTCTCTGCCACAGGAGCCAAATCAATTTTTGGCTTATCAGTTCTCGATGCAGGCAGCGCACAAATGTTTTTGGCCGAAACGACAAGCACAAGCTTGGGCAAAAAATCACTTGTTAAAGCAAAGGCTGATAATGATGTGGTAAGATTAACCTCAATTGCAACCGATGCACCAACTGTAACCTTTAAAAATAATGTAAGCTTAACCAATGATCAAACAGGAAAGCTTGCAACGCCTTTCCTTCAAGGCAAAATTTTTGACAGAATCGCGCTTGCAGGAACAAACAAAGTTGCTTTGAGAAACGCTTCGACCAAAGCAGATCTTTACATTGTCAATGGAACTGATGGAAGCACAATTCTTCAAATTAATGCAACTGACGGAAATGCTGGCAAAGCCAACATTGACCATTTCATTGAGGCCGATGGAAAGCTAGTTTGCGGATTATTTCAAAATGGATCAGGAACAACTGGTTACAGAAACTCGGCTCCACTTGATGATAATTTGGACTTTCCACATGGAAGAATTAGGGTTCTAGATATTTCGACAGGGAGTCAGATTGGTGTTGCCAAAAAACTTTATTCAGGAAGCTATGCACAAGAACTTCAAATACATGCTGGAACGGTGACAACCAACAACTACAATCTTCAAGGATTGATTACAAGCGGAAACAAAGAAATTGAAGAAATTGGGGCCATGTATTGGGATCCAACTCTCAAGCGTTTATTCATAGCTTTTTCAAGATCAGCAAGTAAACCCCTTACATCACAAAATATTGCTCCATTCTTGGTCGGACGATTTGCTGATGGAACAGAGACTGGTGCAGTTGCAAATGATCTTTTGGTTGAACCCTTCGCTCCTTACGGCGCAACGACAAACGCAAACAGCAAAATAGTATCATTTTATGATGACGAGGAGTTTTCAATTCCATTCTTGAATATGATGCATGTGCAGGCCAAGACAACCGACGGAACATCAATTGATAACCCTTATTTGATCGCACAAATTAACTATGACATTTCCTCAGATTTAGTTCCTGCTACAACTAAATGTGGCCGAATTTTTGCAATCCCTGTAGTTTCTTCAAGCAGCGCACTTGCCGCTGATTTAGGAAAAGCTGCAAACATGGATTCCATTACCTCGGCAACACCCGCAACGTTAGGCCAATTGCATCCACAAGATCCAACATTTGCAACCGACAGTGATGTTCGAGCTCTCGTTGGTGGCGCAAAAGTTCCTGTTCTAGCCTACTCAGACATTAAGGCCATACAAGTTGTTGGACACACAGTTTTTGTTGGAGTAATCGGAGCCAGCGCTGCTGCTCAAGTTGGAATTTGGGCAAGTACAGCAATAATTGACGAAAGTGGCGTCATCAAAGGCTGGACACCTTGGACAAGAGCCTACGGAATTTATGAGCAGGTTTTCGGACTTGGAATAGATTCAAAAACTGGAAAAGCCTGGGTTGTTCACAGTGACGTGAGAGGCGCAACGGCCACATCGGTTGCTGGAGTAACAATTCCTGATTTCAAAAGTGCACTCAAAGCACCTAGAAATGTCGATGGAACACTTCCAGTCCTCCAAAACTGGGATCCTTGCGGACTGGGAAGCATTGCAGACAAAATTAAAAAAGATTTGAGCGGCAAAATTTTCTGTTCAAGACAGTTCAAAGCAAACAGAGTTCCTGGGCTTTCAACCAAATCGCTCTTAGCCATTGGCGGAGAGGGACAATTATCTTTGGCCGTTGTTGGAACAGCTGCTGATGCATCCTTAATGGACGCAAGCACAGCCACCACAAACAGAGACTTTGAAGCCGACATCGCAGGAGACACACCAAACTACACGCTTTATCAATGTTTTGATTCATCAAATCAAGATGCTTTATCAGCTCTTGGAAATATTTATTGCGTAGAAGTGGCTCGAAGCAGAGCTGCAAACCAAGGTTGGCTATTTGTCGGCGGAGACAACGGACTTGTTGTTTTCAGTAATGACTCAAACGGAAACGGATGGAATTCTGATGCCACAGTTACAACTGCCTTGAACAACCTCAAAACAGTATTTTCAACACTGACAGCCAAAAAAATAAATAGCTCAACAACACCAATTAGTGGTCCAGTAATCGCTCTTCAAGCTGTTTCAAAACAAACTGGTGGCTCAGCAAACGCTGATGATGCAACATGCGCCTTTTTGCTTGTTCTGACAAAGACAGGACTTTATAGAGTCCCTATGTCGGCAGCAAACTTCCTAAATGCAACGACGGCTGGAGATATCTCAACCATTCAAAAGTTGGCACTTCCAAACTTTGCTTCCGATGAGCGTTGTCTGTCATTGAAAATGCTTAGCCATCACGCAAACTCGCTGACCGGTGGTGCCGCATGCGGCGTTATGTTGACAACAAAAGGAGTTTATATTTTAAACGATCTTGAAAAAGCACAATCCACTGCAGAGGCTGGAATCAACAAGGTTTCTTTTGCCGACAACGATTTTTCAAGCAGAGTGAGAAATATCGAAATCCTTCCAAGAAGCCCTTACAACAATGCGCTTTTAAACAGCAGTGGAACAACAACTGTTGCAAACTTGGTGATCACGACCGGAACACTCACTTATCCAGAGTCAGAAATCTATGTTCTCCCACTTCATGGAACACAACTTGTTGGATTTACCGCTGGAAACAGCAGACAGTCAGCCTACACACTTGACACAACGGTTGATTCACTCACTCCACTGTTGCTGGCCAGTTCATCAAACTTGGGATCGAGTAAAGTTTTCGGAACAACAACATTGTCATATGCACCATTCTGCGCTCATTCTGGGCAATATATTTCTGGAAGCAAAACAAATTCACACATTGATGTCATTGGACAATTACGATTTGCCTCATTGGGTGAATTAAGCATTTCTTCAATGACTGTCAACAGCGGTGGAAATGGTGGACTTATTTTGACCGACAGAAGCGGCAAAATTATTTCTCAAGAATAAATTAGTTAATGTGCGTATCATCTCATCATAATTTTGATATTATTGCGGTGATACGCACCACAACAACTCTAGACAATGAGGAAAGTTATGACAAAAAGAATGAATTTTGCCAGAGGCATGATTGTCTTTGCAGCTTTATTTGCAACAAAACCAACCTTTGCTTGGTGGGCTAACAACTCCGGCTTGCCTTACGATTCTTATCAAAAATCATGCTCTCCATGCAAACAGAGAATTGACTGGGAAGATGAAACGAAAAGATACAAAATCAGCCTTGGAGCCTCAAGCGAAATACTCTTCGATGGTCAAGGCAAAGACAAAGATGGCGCTAAAGTTGGGCTATACCAAATTTACAGCCAAAAAGACGGCTTAAACAATCGAGTTGAGCCTTATGGAGCCTTCTTTGAAAATGCAACAAAAGTTGATCCTGAGCTTGATTTTGCAGAAAGATTCCATGGCCTGACAAATCAGGATTTTGGTGATTTAATTATCAAAGGAAAACGCACAGAAGCTCACTTAACAGTTTGGGGTTCTTTGGCCTTTCCAATTAAAAAAATCCCAGGAACCATCCGACTGAGCACCTATGTTCCATTCAAAAGCATTAGTCTTTCGCAACTTTCGCTCAGTTCAGTCAATGCTGGCAATGTTAACAGCGGAGTCCTTGATTTAACACAGGCCGGAATTCAACGACAATTGGAAAGCATTGGAAATCTACAAACAAAAAGACCTCAAAATTCAAACATTTTGGGCGACGTTTTCTTTATGCTTTCTTGGCATAACGTTTTCGAACAAGAAAATGAAACTGTTAGAAAAATTGCTTTGATGTTGCAGGCTGGAATGAGTCTTCCAACAGCCAATGTAATCGACTATAAAAATATTTATTCCGTTACAACTGGAGCTGATGGTGCTGTCGGACTTCCAATTAGCGGAAGCGCCGACGTATTCATTAAAGACAACTTCAGATTCTTTGCCGGAGTCGATGTTTATCCAAATTTTAATTATTCGCACACACGAAGAGTTAAAAAAAGCAATAATAAAGGAGACCTTTTAATTGCTGACGCAATCAAGGTCGAACGTGATGGCGGAGCCTTCTTCCGAGCCACAACATTGCTTGAATACATGTCAAACAGCAAGGTTTTCTGGGGTGGATTTGGCTATCAATACGGCAAGAAGCACAATGACACACTTTCAACAAACAACAACAATTATTCTGCAACAATTATCAATCAGGCTCAACGATGGAAAGATTCCGATTTCCACAACCTTTTGGCCTTTGCTGGACTTGATTTGACAGAATACTTTGAAAGCCTCGCTCCATGCGTTAATTTCCACCTTCGT
>CAYTZU010000046.1:0-964 GCA_964442725.1 uncultured Pseudomonadota bacterium | reverse complement strand
CCCACTCAAAGGACAACGAATTTCCTTGTTCAAGGTCATTGGACTTGAGTTTGTGGTAAATATCTAAATCTTTGAAGAAATAAAAAGTGAAAAAGGGAAGGCCATGAAATTATGGCCTTCCCTTTTTATATTTTAAAATCCCTAAAATTTACCGCTCAGAAGAAAGGCTCATAGCAGCCATCATTCTTTCAGCGGGAGAAGACTTTGGATTCATTATAACCAAAGGGGCCAAAGCACGAGAAAAATCGCTAAAAAAATCCCACCATGTCCGCTGCGAAGATGTTCGCTTTGATGAATTTGTTTCTTCAGAGGAATCACAATCACAAAACAATGGATCGGAACGATCACGGTGAATATCAGGTAAAATTGCGAAAAAAACGCATAAAATTTTCCAATGGACCCCATCTGGAAGAGGACTTCCTGTAGCTGGATATATTTTAAGAAAAGCACGAAAATCTATTTCTTTTTCCATTATGGAAGTTGAATTTGAAAAAACATTGAGATCAATTTTTTTCCCAGTTTGAATTGACTGATTAACTATTCCGGCTGCAACAACGAAAATGCCTGCAAGTGTTAGTTCTAAAGCTCCTTCTTCTGAATCTGCATAGCTTAAAAGCAACTTTTTTAAGCACCTCTCATCAGGAATGCTTTGAGGCGGCAAATTACCATTTTCCTGATAACAACGCTTAATCACATTAGAAATTTGCCTTAAAGTCAGTTTTGGATTCAGATAAAGCTCACCTGTCAACTTAAACCCAGGAACTTTAGAACCGAGATCGACCAGATCTTTGACCAAGCCTGCTTGCAGCAGACCATAACTTAGAGAAAAACTTAAAATCATAAATAGATATTTTTTGAGCAAATACTCATATTTTAAAAATGGCATGTCGACCTCTCCAAGTTTAAATCAAATTGTTATTTACACTTAGAGAGTAGCCATTTTTTATTAATTTATCACTACTTT
>CAYTZU010000045.1:0-8008 GCA_964442725.1 uncultured Pseudomonadota bacterium | reverse complement strand
ATTCAATGGCTAAATTCCTCGAAAAAATAACCCCAAAGGTACCAACCAATAAAACCGACGCCAATACAAGTTTTATTACGGCCTTTGGAAACATGAAAGCAACCTTTGTTCAGTCAAAATTGGCATTAAATGATAAGGTCATTGCTATAAAATGGACGGCTCCTGATGGCAAAGAGTGGTATTTGAAAAATGATAGTACTGGCGCAGCATTTATTGCAGAGGATTATGCCGACGCATCATGCCAATTTGCTCTAAGTTATAATGAACCAACCGATCCTATTAAATTTGGCCTTAAGATAAAACAGACATTGTAATAACCATTTTTATTGTCAATAAAAAGCCCAGTTTTACCATCTTTACAAGTTGGTTGGTAGAACTGGGCTTACCTCTCAAAAAAGCTCTCAAATCATTTTGCCTTGAAAAGGGAAAAGCTGCTCTTCTATTATCTTGCCAAGATATCTTTAAATACGGTTAAAAAAATCGATGCTTCTTTAGGAATAATTAGGAATAATGATGAACAAAGTTCCTTTAATAACGCTCTTAATAAGCGGACTTTTCAGCTTTTTTCAGATTAATTGCGCAGAAAAATATTTAACATCAGTGGCAAAAAACACTCAGGCAGCATCAGCATTGACTTTCAGCGACCTTTCGACAATTTTGGCTTCCCAATTAATGGAGAAAAAAGGACCCCTTGGAAATTTTACTTTAAGGACAGGACTTTCTTCAGCAACAGATTCAACTTTCGATGAAAATTTCAAAGGTTTTATTCGAGTTGATACCCAGGACAAAAAACTTTATAACTTCAGCAAAATAAATCCTGGACAACCGATCGAAGAAGGCCAGGCATCAAGGTTTCAAATAGTTTTTTTAACCGACTATGAAATCAAATTATTTAAAAATCGGCCAACAAGGGCTGACAAACTTGCCTTGGCAACAGGTAATAATCCAACCGACGAAGAAAGCTTAAAAACCGCATTTAACAATGCAAAAACAAGATTCGATAAGGCTTTAGGTAATTATTCAGATGCAAACAAAGAAACACTCAGTGAATTTGACACAATTTTACTGATCAATGAATTTGCAAAAACAATCGAGCTGGTAACAACAGGCCTTTCAGATCAAACAGCCGATGAAAAAATAAAAGACTTAGCTGGATTCAATAATTTTGTAGTTTTATTTAAAGATAAGATTCTTTCACTGATCACTGAGCTCCAAAAATTAACCTTCGATCAAAAAACAGCTCAGACATTCATAAATGCCGTAAAAGCGTGGGATTTTGGATATTCAACAAAGATCAATGGTGCCCCAAAGAGTGGCGACATTGTCATTATAAAATTGGCTGGAGATAATGGCAAATACGTAACAACGACAAAATCAAAGGATTCCAGTGGTGCTGATATTTTTTATATCTCTTCAACGGCAAATGACCTGTTTTCGGCAACACAATTCAAAGTCCAAGAACTTGGTGGGCGTCTTGGTTTTACAAGCATTTCTGGTGAATCAAAAGATCTGATAATTAAAGCTACGCCAAGCACAGTTGATACTGGTATTGTAGAGTCTTCAAGGAAAAAACAGACCAGAATAATTTTATCTCAAAAACAAAACACTTCATTTGGACAAGCTGGATCAGAGGATCAACAATTCCAGTTAACTGGAAACAGTGATGGCATCTTCCTTGAATGTATGGCTCAAAAGGACTCAGTAAACGGATATTTAACCTCTGAAGCGACTGATTCAAGCTTTTTGAGGGTTTACGACAGTTCTGGAAATCCACTTGCAAAAAATGACATAAATTCAAAGTTTAAATTAATTATAATTTCCAATAATAAAGCCTTTTTTGATGGGCTCTTTGAATCTCGAAGTAAAACCGACCCAACTCAAAAACTTGAAAGCTTTTCAAATTTGGTTGACCTGGCTTTAACTTCAGAAAATGGCCAACTTTTACTCGATGAAATAACTCAATTTTTATTGGACAATAAAAAAACAAGCAATGACTGGACCACATTTAAAAGGAATTTTGGCCTTCTTGTTGGTGCGTTAAAGGACAAATTTGCAGCGATTTTTGGCGACACTTTCTTGACTAATAGCTCCTACACAAAATTTAAAGACACCTTAGAGTCTGAATTTTCATCGACAACAGCTGGCTTGCCTGCAAATGGCGACGTCGTCGTGATTTACAGTCCAACAGAGCAGAAATATCTTTCCGTGACAAAGACAAAACTCCCTTCCGGTGAAGAGGTTTTTTATCTCACCTCAAGCTCAGATGATCCGATTTCAGCCTCACAATTTAAAGTTCAAACAACGCAAGACGGATTGAATTTCGGCTTTGAAAGCCTGAGTTCAGATTCTGCTGGATTGATCATTCAGGCCTTGCCACCAGTAATTCAAGCTGACAGCGTTCAATCCACGCGGAAACAACTGACAAGAATTATGCTCTCCCAAAAGCCAAAACAATTATTTGGTCAAGCTGGAACCGAACATGGGCAATTTAATTTGCAACAGGTCAACGCCAATAATTTAGCCGATGGCTTTTACTTAAGAAGTGTTGGCCAAAAGGACACAACAAAGGGCTTTTTGACCATAGACAAAGTTAATGACGACACATTTTTAAGGGCTTTTGATAACATGGCCCAGCCTCTACCACAATCAAGCAATTCTATTTTTAAATTAACGATAATCTCAAAATCTAAAACCTTTTTTGATGCTCTTTCAAAAATCAGAACCGAAACAAATCCAGCAACTCGCCTTGACTTATACGCAACAATGATCGCTTCTGCCGGCAGCACCGAAAATGGGATCCTGCTTTTAGACGAAATCAAGCGTTTTGTCCTGGAAAACAAAAAAACAGCTAATGGGTGGACCGATTTTAAAGGTAATTTCGAGGCAAAAATTAATGAAATCATAACAACTTTCAATGACACATTTTCAAAAGAAATCAATGATAGCTCATCACTACAAAACTCTAGAGATGCCCTTGTCCAAGCACTTACCTCTATTTTTGTTGAAAAACTCACGAGCGGAACTTATGCAATTGCATGGATAAATCAGGCCGGAGAAAATAAATTTTTGAAACTTATAAGCGAAGATCAAGGCAAATTAGACACCGATTACACGCAACAATTTAAAGTCTGCGCGCTTGGCGTTGATCAACTTGATCCAGCTTCGATTTTCAACGTCAAAGTCAGCGACACAGAATCGGTTATACAACTGGAAACCGATTACAACAAAGAGGCTGTTCTTTCAGGCCCGAACAAGAAAATTGAGGGCGATACAAACGCTGCCAGTTATTCAACGACAAAGGTTGCCGATAAATCAAGTGATAGCGCTTTTAAATATTTAAGAATTGTTGGCTGGAGACAATATTCAAACAAAGCAACCACTCCAAGCGAAGAACCTCAGGCCCCATTTGAATTCAGTTTTGAAGGGTCACTCGATAACATGAAATTAAAAAGCCGGTCAAATTCAGGATATTGGACAGTTGACCCGACAACATTGTGCATAAAAACAACCGGTGATGATGGAAATGCGCTCACAAGCCCATCAGAAAACAGTAACTTTGCATTAATTCTAATTCCGACAGAAGCAGTAGAACTTGCAAAAATTCGAGGCAAAAATGTAATTGATCAAATAGCTTTCTACATTTCAAAGGCAAAGCAAATAACACCAAAGACAACAAACACTTTGCGCGAACAATTGATCTCTGAAATCGAAAAGTCCATGAACTTGATCTTGAGCTCACCGGACAAATACCGTGATGCAAAGGCTAATTCAACAAAAATTGATGAACTTGTAAAACTTATTACCGATCAAAAAACGGTTTCAACTTATAAAACCGTTTCCGATCGAACTGATAAAATAAAACAGGCTTGGGCTGGTGGTTTTGTCGGTCCTGTTGAAAATGACAAATCTCATGTATTTTCGCTATCCGATCCAACTTTGGGCAACAAAATATTCAAACTTGAAAAGAGCTCAGGCAAAGATGAATACGTATTGAAAACAGTTGATAAAAAAGACAAATCAGATGAACTTGAACCTTTGAGTAGATTTAAAGCCACTGTTGGCAACGACAATATCGTCATCTTTACAACTTCATTGGACGGCAAAATTTATACATTGAGCACAATTGATGACCCGGTACAAAAATTACGATCTGGAATTGTCGCAAAAATTGTTACAACACCAACAGAGAGTGAAAAATTCTTGGCAAGCACAAATTCAGATATGACTGTTTCATTTAAAAGCCTTAAAACCAATGGCTTTTTAACCGTTGACAGCGCGGGACTGCTAAGCACTTTAAGTGAGTTGACAAGTGAAAAAGCTGGAATAATCGACCAAAATCAAGAACTTATCCCAACCGAGCAGGCAAAATTCAAAAAAACAGTTTTAACAGTTTTTCACGAAAATCTCTCTGAAGACAGGAAAATTACCGATGATCAATCTCGACTCTCAAAATACATTGAAAAATCTATTTATAAAGACGTTACAGCCGACCAAATCGAAGCTTTGGCCAGTGAAGTTATTCTTTGGACAAAAAAAATAATTGAAGAAACAGGTCAGGCTCGTTATAAAACATTGTCAGCAAACAAAGCCTTTTCAGATAAATTAAACACGCTCTTTACCAACATTTTAAACAAACTGCCAAGCGATTCACAATTCAAAAAATTTCTTCCAGAAGCACAAACTCGATGGACTGGCGGCACTCTAAATCTTCTGAGAAACCCAATAATTCCAGAGGATGGCAAAAAAATGCTTCTCAGGTTTACTCCGTCTAAATCCGGAGCAGGCAAGGTTTACTTGAAAGCTGTAAAAGACGATACCTCAGGAAATGTCATTCTTAAAGCTGAGTCCACACTTTCTGTCGATCCGGCTAATATTTTACAAGTTATGATCGACGGAAATAAAGTTGGATTCAAATCACCAAGTAATCAGGACATGGTGCTATTTTCAAAATCATTGCCGGCTGAATCAAGTGACTGGGCTCCAAAGAAGAAAATTATCGAATCAGCTTTGACATTCATGCCTGCAGATCAGACTAAATTTAGGGACAAAACGCCATCTGGATGCCAATTCATAGTTGCCGACGGCTCAACGGCAGAAAACGCATCATTCCAGTTAGTTGGTTATGACAATGACGATCCAACAAAACGCGTAAAACAAGGATTTATGTCGTTTAGTGGCGATATAACAGGCACCATAAGGATTTTGAATGATTCAACGCTAGAACCAATTGTTGCTGACAAAGATCATTTAACAGCAAACGAGCGATTCTCGATTATAATAACCAACGACATCTATGATAAATTGCTCGCAATCTTGACCGAAACCGATAACGAAAAGGTTTCCTCTGCGCTTAAAGCAATAGTTCCACAAATAAAACCTAATACAATTGATAAAGTATTCTTTATTGATGCGCTTGCCAAAGCATTTAAAGACAAGCGCGATGCCAAAATCTCTGGGTACATCAATGAGATCATTAAAAAAGTCGAAGAAGAATGGAGTTTGACCGAAACATCCGATGATGTCCTAAAAATCAAGGCCATTTTGAGTACAACGGTTCTTGTTGGAGATAACTACGTCAACTTTGTAAAAGAAAGTCTCAAAACGCTACTTGCAACCGATACCGCACAAAGACAGGCATACATTGAGGGCACTCTTGCGAGCCAATTTAAGGATTGGCAGATATCATTGGATAGCTCATGGTCTGATGAAATCATAAAAGCAGACCTCAAACTTACCGAAACTGGTACAACTCTTACAAAAAAGATTCTGCTTGCAAGAATCAAAACCTTTAACGACTTCTTGGATGTGATAAATAAATTTGTTCCTTTCGACAAAACCAATAAAACTGGCATCAAAGAGATAAAGGCTGCTTTTGTTGCAAAACTTAATTCATTAAAACTACAAGGAGCATCTTTGGCAGCAGCAGCTACAACAACTACTACGAGCACAACAACTAGTTCCCAAAGCACAACAAAACTTTATAAATAATGCCTAAAATAAGCATTATTTATCGTTCAAGAATTTGATTTTTCCAAGCTTGTTATGGTTTGGACGCGCAAAAAACCGCGTTTCAAACCATAACTTGATCTACTTAATGTTGAAAAAGCTGAATCGTCTTTTCTATCTTTTACGGGAAAAATGTCATCAGAAGATGAATCTTTTTTATTTAAAAGGCAAATGTCTATGAAGATGCCGTTCAGTCTAAAACATTTCTACAAAGTAATTCTTACCACAATTTTTATTTGTTTAGCTTTATCAAACCAATCTTTCCCAGGCAGACAAGCGGACTTTGAGGCAAAATTTACTGCCTTTGTAAATTCCTTGACCTTCGATACTGATGGAAAACTAACAACGACAAAAATAACCGATAAACAGCTCACTGATCTTAAAGAAATCGTCGAGCTTCGCCCCGCTGAAGATGAGTTTCCAACAGGTGATAAAAACCATGGTCGCAAAGCCTTAAAACAGTTAATTTTTGACATAATAAGTGCCAATTTTGATGCTCTCGATATGGATCCAGCAAACTCTTACGGTTTTCTTGAGGCCCCTGACGAGACAACTTTTGCAGTAGATCCTGATTTTGGAATGGATCCGGCTGCAGGAGCCTACACAATTGGTCAAGCACTCCTAGACCTTGGAAAAAAAACCCTCATAGCGCCAGAAATAACGCCAGAAATTCGTGAAGATATCCAAACAATTTATAACCAAGCAACCGATCATAAAATTGTTATTGGATATGCTGATGGATCAACAATCAAATATCTTTACGCAACCTCTCGAGGCTTTTTAAAGGGAGGGCTTGAAAACCCAATTGATCCCTCAGCCATTTTCGAATTAGTGATTTTTGAGGACAAAATTGGATTAAAGTCAAAAACAGCTGGGAATTTAATATTATCACTTAAAAATGTGACTCCTAGCTCAGACTGGATGGAAAAAACATTCAAAGACAAAACTGATTTAAAATTCGATTCAAAAACTTTTGGAGACAAAAGTGCAACAACTTCACAAATACTTGTAAAAACTGCTAAAAATGGTGGATTCAAACTGAAAGGAGCTGTATTCCAAACAGCTTCAACAACAGATGTGGGTTACATAAAAATTGATTCCACCGACCAATTCTGCCGAGTGCAAAATCCAGATTCTAAATCTGGTTCTCCATCCAAAAACGACTTAAAACCATATACCCTTGCCGAAGGCACTGAATTTTTCATCCAACCATTTACAGAGTTTGAAAACAACCTTTTAAAAGCAAAACAATACAGCAATGTTAAGCAAAAAATTGATGCTTATAAATTAATGATCCAAAACAAATATGTTGAAACAGGCCAAGATTTAAAGATCTTTTTGAGTGAAATTGCAAATATAATTGAGCTTGCACAGACAGACTCAAAATTTTCTGATGCCTTAGAAGATGAAGTTGATAATTTTTATAGCCTAATTGATAGCGCCGAGGCCGAATACAGCGCTAATTTTTCAGAGGCTGGCATAGAATCAAGCTGGCCAAATGATATTAAAGGAAGATTTGAAAAAGTAACCGGCCAGGTCCCAAAAGATTTTGACTCAATGCTTTATCCAGATCAGGTGGCTAATTTAAATGCAAGATTTACAAGGCTTTCTGCCAACACAATTGAGGATTTTTTAAGAGATTTTTCAATTGTTATGGCTCTTGAAGAAACTTCGATAACTTACGACCAAGTTGAAAAAACCTATGAAAACAAGCTTGTTCAGGCTTTTGCAGAAACAGAACTTCCAATACTCAAGAAAATTATCAATGAACTTCCAATAAAAAACGCCTTCAAATCATCAACTTCTACATATAAAGACAACCTAGCAACTTGGAGTGCCAAATTAAATGACTCAAACGGAATATTTAGCAATAATTTCCAAACTTTCTTAAAGGACAATTGCAATAGATTTCTCAAGGATCTGGAGTCATCGCTTCTGGCTTCAAGCGAACCAAACTCAGAAATTTTCAAATCAAAAATGTCAAAGGCCGAACAGGATTTAT
>CAYTZU010000044.1:0-8059 GCA_964442725.1 uncultured Pseudomonadota bacterium | reverse complement strand
GCAGGCTTTAAAGTTGGTTGAATTGTGGCTTGAAGAGGCATAATTTGTTGTCTGACGCTTGATGAGGTGTTACTTCGTGGTGCAAGGGCCTGAGGCATAAAAAGTGAGGCTGAAAAGGCTAGAAAATACTTGAAATTCATTGTTTGTTTTTATCTTTAAAAAAACTTTTATTAAATTATTTACGTCAGGTTAAATTTTTAAATTGCCTGAGATCAAGCAAGTTTTTATTTTGGTTGCCCAGTATTTGAGGAATTTAAAGTTTTGAAGGATTTGGCTCTCAAGGCCGTTGGAATCAAAAAAACATTCAAGCTTTCTGGTCGAGAAATCGAGGTCTTGAAAGGTATTGATTTGTCCGTTGATAAGGGCTCAATTTTCGGAATAATTGGCAGCTCTGGCTCGGGAAAATCAACGCTTTTAAATATCCTTGGCTGCCTTGATTTTGCCACAGACGGTTCTTATTGGATCGGCAACTGTCAGATCGAGCACCAAAACAAAGCTAATTTAGCCTCCATTCGAGCGCACAAATTAGGTTTTATTTTCCAAAAATTTAATCTCCTGCCGGATTTAACGGCTATGGAAAACGTTGTCCTGCCGCAACTCTATTGCCTGGAAAGTCGCGCAAAAGCTCAGGAGCGGGCTCGAGATTTACTTGATTTGGTCGGGCTTGCGCATTGGCAGAAGCATTATCCGTATCAACTTTCGGGGGGCCAGCAGCAACGTGTGGCAATTGCCCGAGCGCTGGCAAACAATCCTGAGATCATTTTTGCCGATGAGCCGACTGGGAGCCTTGATTCAAAGTCTGGGGACTTAATTGTCGATTTTTTCAAAAAACTCAATTTAAATTACGGTTTGACGCTCGTTTTGGTCACCCATGATCAAAACGTTGCCAGGCAGGCCGATAAAGTCGTCACAATGCTTGACGGACGCCTTATTTAGGGGCTTTTTTAATTGTTTGGCCTAGACGTTGATACAAAAAACGCTAAAATATTAATCCACCTCCTCAGACAACAAGATTTCTTTAGTGTCGGCTGAAATCTAAAAAATGGCCGTCGGGTAAAACGGGACATCATGAGCCAGAACAACTTTGAAAAATGGTCTTTTTTGCTGTTTTTTCTATTCCTTGTGAGCAACAATCTGCATTGTAGCGGTCATTTGGGGCAAGGTTTGGCAAATACCACCAAGGAGCAGCTGCCAAAAACAAGACAAAAAACCGGTAAACTTAAGCGTTTTTCAAAGGACAAATTGGCGGCCACAATAAGGTCTAACAAGCTCCTGCCGCACTTGGGAACAGTCTTTGCGACTCTTGCGGTTTGCGTTATTTACTCAAAATTTACCAATCGAAGAGGGAATCCACTCACTAATCAAGAAAAACAAGTGCCTGACCAAGAAACACAAACCTCAGTTGATTTGAGCCATCAAGAGAAAAAGCCTGATAAAATTACTAACTTTACCGTAAAAGTAATTTTTCCTAAAAAATCTAAGCATTCGTCGATTTCAGTCAAAAGGAGAACACAATTCCATTTACATTTAAGTAATAAACATGAAAAGAAGCCGTCCACAACTATTAACAACCATTATAATTCATTTCATAGCGCGCCGGTTTGTCCATCCAGTTATCATATTGGGACTCCATTAACGAGGACTCCACGTTCTGATCGTGGGGCTGTACCACCTTTGGATTTAGGCGAAGATTTGACCAGTTCTCGTGGATCATTGGCCAATTATTCGAGCTTTATTCGAGGCCAGGGATTTACTTCCCAAAGAGCGCCGTTATTGTTTGATAAATCTCCACTGAGGCGCTCGAACAGTTTGCCGATTTTATTGCCCAGACTTTTCGTAAAACCTGAGAACTTGTCTGCATTTGCGAAATCTGGTGATTCATCATTATTATTTGAGGAAATGAAGAATGTCCAAAAGAATGAGCCGTTGTTTGAAAATGTAGGAGATGAATTAAAAACACCACCTCTTCCGCCGAAATCTCTACATGAATCACCCAGCTCACCAAAAACTGGATCTGATGGTGATTAGGGCACAAAGTAGCGTTTTTGGAATTTTTCGGCTTTAGTAAACCAAAATTTACAGGCAGAAAATGTAAAAATGTGTTAAAGGCAGCTTTTTATTGAATTTTAATTGTGAATTTAAAATTTTAGAGTTAGGCGCAAAAAAAAGGTATGATTTAAAGTGCGAAAATTGCTCAGTTACGCCTTGTTTATGCAATTTGTTAACGACTATTAAGTTAGGAAGAACACCGTGAAAATCTACAAAAAACTTAGTCTGATTTTTGTCCTCTGTGCGGCCATTTCAAACATAGAGTTAAGAGCCGATGAAACTGTTTGTGTAGAACAACCTTTGAGCAAGAAAAAAGTAAAAAAGTCGCGCATGGGCATTTGGCTCAAAAAGACTGCGCGAGGGATTGATCGCAGACTTTCAGCGATGGGCGTTAAAAAACAGGTGCGTTTGGGAGCTACAACGGTTTTTGTTTTTGGGGCTGCGCTCATCTCTCTTGTTGTGGTTTCAAAGAGGAGCAATAGAAGGGGTTTACTGGGTGATTCTTCCCCTACTGAACCAACCTGGAAACAGTTGCTCATAGTTGAAGGGCAAGAGTATCCGTTTGTTCTGTTAGATTCCCCCACCGTGATAAATCCAGGCGTTACGAAACCTGATATTGATTATGCTCCAAATACTGTATTTCAAGCATTCGGTTCACAGAACAATAATTCCAAATTGGGATATTTTCAACTTAACGACACCAACACATTTGTAGAAATTTCTACTCCACCAGCTAATTCGATATTGGTCTCAAGATGTTCTGACGAGAGGCCAGACGTACTTGTCGAGATATTTGGCGCTGAAGTCGCATCTCCTTTCCCATCAGCACTTTCTCAGTTACCAGATTCATCTGATTTGCTTACTACATCATCGTCTCCTCTATTTCCACCATTGCTAACTCCATCAATCGACCTGGTTCATGATGACCAATTCACTCCTGCAACTCCACCGCATTCGCCAGCAGGTTCTCGTTGTGTTTTTTCAGGCTCGCAATCACCGGAACTGAGGAAGATAGTACCAAGAGGAAGGCATGATGAAAATGGAAGGCCTTTAGCTTTTATCGGCAGGGTTTTTAATTATCTTAGTGATTTTTCAAGATCTGTAAGCACATCATGAACCAACAGCATCTCCATTTCTCCGCTTGAGCCATAAAGTAGCAATAAATAAAGACTTTTCCTGTAAAAAAAGTTATACATGTGGATTTTAAAATTGGTCCAGGTGCCAGGCAGGAATTCATGGAGATATCCTGAATCTTGCGCCTTGTAAGGAACCAGAAATTTAGAAATTTTGCGTGCAATAAAATTATTTTTTATGGGGGAGGAAGTCTGTGGAGAAGGTTAAAAAACTCAGCCTTGTTTTGTTTTTAATTTTTGGCTTGAACAACGATCAATGTTATGGCTTACAAAAGCCGCATAAAAAGCTATCAAAACTTTCCTTTTTAATGCGACATCTGCGCGAAATGGGCGGCGATGAATGGGCCTGTTGGAGCGCTTTGACGACGCTCGGTGCAGCATCTTTGGCCTTGATTTTGATCTTGATAAAAGATACTTCAAAGAGGCAAAGGACGCGTTTTACAGGAAATTCAGATTTCCACAGCGCAAAAAATCCACAAATTCCTAGCCAACTTTTGAGCCAAGAACAGAGCCAATCTTCCGGCGTCGAAAATATTAACCCAGAGGGAACGCCGGAGGCTCAACCAGAACATTTTGAGCACGCTACACCTGAAAGACAATCACCTTTGTCCCAGGCTTCAACGCCATCGTCAATTGGGGATCAAAGCCCAGGGTCATCGTTTAGTTCTCAATCTTCTTCGAATCTTGGAGCCTCAGATACTTTGATTGCAAAGGTAGCGGAGGCTTTTCCACCAACCTCAGTTCCAGCTTCAAGTTCAGTTCCAAGCCCAGCACCATTATCAAGTCCTGAGCCCCATTCGAGCTTTTTAACGTCAGCTTCTGCTCGAGAAGCTTCGATTCCTCCTTTACCCGATGGAGAATTAAAAAATTTAGGGATGTCTACGGAAAATTTTAATTTATTGGGCCTTGAACAGCTCCCCGCAAGATCTGATGGATCTGAAGGAAGTATGTTTTTCAAAATAGATCATAGTAAAGCTAATGATAATGAACAAATTACGGCCTCATTTCATAGTCTTTATCGCCGAGAACCTCAGCGTTGTGATACTGTTTATTTCTACAACGGAAGCAATAAAGTTTGGAAAAAGCGAGTATATAATGGTTTTTCGTGGTGCCCGGCGGTTGCAATCAAATAATTAAAAACGTTATTTAAGACTTGAATTCAACCAAACTTGTCGCCCGAGCGTCGGTTTGACAGAAGAAAGTTAAAATTCACAGTGGTTTTCGGATAGAAACATTTTGATTGACAAAAATTAATAATTCCGCTCTTTTGCCCGGAATAAAAAGTTTTTTGGATTTTAATTTGAGAAAAAGATATAGTTTTAATTACTCAAAAACCGCTTATTATGGCTTGTATCAAATGACTTTTGACGAACATTGACAAGGAAAACATCGTGAAAGACTTTAAAAAACTGGCTTTAATCTTGCTGACAATGTTCGGCTCGAGCAGTGATCAATGCTATGGCGCTAAAAAATCATATAAAAAACATCATAAAAAACACAGTATTTCATTCGTTTCCTCTTTGAGGCGACATCTGAGAGAAATGAGTGGCGATGAATGAATGGGCCTGCTGGGGCGCTTTGACAACACTGAGTGCAGCCTCTCTGGCCTTCATTTTGGTTTTGCAAAAAGATGTCATAAAAAGGCAATGGGCAAGTTTTAGGGCAAATTCATGTTTTGGTGGTGCTGGAAACAGACAAGATCAGAATCCAATTTTGAGCCAAGAACCACCGACACAATCTCCCGATGGCGAATTTATTCCAATAAATGTTAGCCCAGGAGTAACACAAGGGGTGTTTGTGCGCCAGCCCGAGGATCCTGAGCCAAAAGGCGATGGGGGTTATTATTTTCAAAGAGATCCCCAGGGATTTGATTGGGGAAATGACAATATCGGTCACTTATTCCTGTACATTCGTTGCCATGATTCAAGGGGATCAGCAGTTGATGGCGGATGTTGGTTGAAGCAGAAGCCATTAGACTCCTCACCGTCCAGGCCTGAATGTTCTTCTGGTGCCTCATCAACTTTAATGGCTAAAGAACCTGAAACGTCATTTCCAAGCTCACCCACATATCCTGTTTCAAATCCTCAAGGGGGTGGAAGCTCCAGCAATACAGCGGGAGATGCCAAATCTCCTGTCCCTCATCCAAGTGACCTACTAAAAGGATTGAGTGCTAAAAGATTTGATTCACTGCCTGAAAATACTGTCTCTGAAGCAAGTCGTGAAATAGATGGAAGGACAGTGAATATCCGGTTTACCAAATTATCTTATGAGAGTGTGGTTTCGCGTGAATTTAAAAGTATAGCCGAGAGAGCCTTCGGTGATTCTTCACCACCGAAGGCTGGAGATATTATTTTTTACAGAGATAATAAATCCCCTAATAATTGGGAAAAATGCACGTTTACTGGATCCTATTGGATGTTTGATTTGCGAGACCCTAACCTCTAAGGCTTGAATTCAACCAAACTTGTCGCCCTGGAGCCGTTTTTGTACTCAAAGATTTTGCCTACATGCTGGGCAACTTCTTTGTCACACTCCCAATTTTGGCCAGCCCAGTAGATCAAAGTTTTGTCCTTGTAGGCGCCGTTTTGGCGAAACATGCGGCAGATTTCAAGCTCTCGGAAAGCTGCCTTTGATAAGAAAAGATCGATCTGAAAGTCGGTTTGGCGGTTAAAGGTGCGCCAATCCAGAGGCACAACTTCGACATCTTTTAAATCAAGCTTGGCAATGACCGATTGCAGGAATTTGATTTTTTTCTGTTTTACTTCAAGCAAATAAACTTTTAGGTGTGGAAAGGCGATTTTGATCGCAAGGCCTGGAAAGCCAGCGCCGGTTCCTACGTCACAAATTGAGCTTAATGCTTTGAAATCAATGAATTTGCTTGCCATCAATGAATCGGTGAACAGCCCAGATAAAACGTCGGCCAATGTTCGGTGACCGGTCAAATTTGTTTTTTCGTTTTCTTCCAAAAGAAATTGGCAATATTGACGCATTTTCTCGGTCTGGTCACTTTTTAGACCAAAATTTTCCTCGAGTTTGGCAAAAAGGCGTTCTTCTAAACTTCTTTTTTTAAAGGTTTTTGGGCTTTCCATGTAAAAATTATCCTTCTTTACCACATTGTCTGGAATTCATTTTGGACTGACTGCTAATCTACAGCCTGACGTAGACTCAAAATATTTCAAATTATTTGTGCAAATTTAATGTTTAAACTAAATAAACAACTAATTTTGGCAGCACTTTTGAGCTGCATAGGTAATGCCAACCTTTGGTCAGGTGCTGAGCGGCTTGTTGTGCGCATAAGCCCATCACCAAATTCGGCTATAAAATTGGCTAGACAGGACTTTTTAAAACAGAATCCAGAAGCCGCTTCTAGAGAGACAAAAAATGAGCAAAAAGATGGGGATGTTGGTGCGCAAAAAAATAATGAATCAGACAAAGTTCCAGAAAACTTAAAAAAACAGCCAATCACGGCTGGAATTGAGGTTATTTATTCCGGAGCAAGAAATTTTACCGACAGTTCCGGACAAGCGGAATTTTACCTTTCTCACAATCCAAAGAATGGGATCAATGTTTTTGTTGTCAAGGAAACTTTTCCCAATGTTTTGATTAAAAATACGACCGATAGCTTTGCTTTGTGGGAAAAAGAAAAACCAAAAGAACTGGCTGCACAACAATTTTTTATGACGCGTAAAAAATCAACAAAAGAGGGCTGGATTTGGACCGTTGAAAGCAAAGAATTGCCTGAAAATGGGGTCATTCCCAATTCGGCTGTCATTATAAAGGTTGATCCAAAAAATCTTTACGTCCCCCTTGAAAAAATTACAGTTAAAGGCAAAATTCACACTCTGCTTCCGGAATTTTTCCTACTCGATCGCGAGGGCATTGATGATACTATTCTAGAGGATTTGGGCAAGAAGAAACTCGAGGAAAATGAGGTCGTGTCGTATAATCTCTTTGAAAATCTTAGCGAGAAAACGAAGATCGAGGATAAAACCGGAAAAAAGGTTGAAATTTCAAATCTTCCTGATTAGTTTTCTGGCTTTTGTCAGCAGGAAAAAAGATGCCAGAATATAAAGTAATTGAGGAAATAAAGCCTTCAAATCTTGAAGGAATTTCCGATGAGCAAATCGCCGATCATTGGGCACTTTATCAGGGCTATGTCATGCAGGCAAATAAGCTTGCAAATCAATTGATGCAAATGCGCAACGATGGCGGTGTTGATCTGCCGATTTATTCTGATCGCAGACGTCGGTACGGTTTTGAAATCAATGGAATGGTGCTTCATGAATATTATTTTTCAAATTTAACGGCCGACAAAGATCGACAAAAATTCTATGACTTGGCAAGCCCTTTGCGCAAAGCCCTCGAGCAAACTTGGGGCTCCTTTGAAAATTGGAAAAAAGATTTCCAAAGCGCTGGTAAAACTCGTGGCATCGGTTGGGCAATTTTATATGCCGACCCGCAGAAGAAGCGTTTATCAAACCATTTTATCGCTGAGCATGAAAACGGTCACATTGCCGGATGGACGCCGATTTTAGTCATGGATGTTTGGGAACACGCTTACATGCTTGATTATCGAGCCGGTGGCAGAGCTGATTATATCAATGCATTTTTTGGCAATATCGACTGGCAACGAGTTCAGGAGCGTTATTTGTCGCTTTTGAAGGACAAAATTGGATCGAGGATTTAAGTCAAACATTAAAGCAAATCTTGATAAATTTTGCTTATTTTTGCGATCTGATTTTGGAGTCCGAATTTCTTTGTGCAGAAGATTTTTGCGTTTTTACCTAATTTGTATGCCAATTCTGGACTCATTAAAATTTCAAGGATTTTGTTAGCTAAATCTTGGATAAAATAGGCTTTAAACGTAGGATTACTGT
>CAYTZU010000043.1:0-8617 GCA_964442725.1 uncultured Pseudomonadota bacterium | reverse complement strand
AAAGTGACCAAAAAGATTAAATCTAGGAAAGCAAGGAAATCAATCATTAGCAAAGCTCAAGCTATAAAAGCTCTTAAAATAACTGGCATAGTGAGTTTTTCTATAATTGGGTACTGTATTTTGAAGAATAAACGTGGCTCATGCTTTTTCAAAGACAATGTTGAAAATAATCTGCAACTCATCCCGGGATCCGTGAAAACTGTTTCTACTCACCCTGAGAGCGCTGATACCTTCGATAAATTAAATGACATTGGAAGCATGATTTATAGACTTTGCTGTGATTGTAATCTTATTAAAGACAAAGTCTTAGAAAACTTAATGGCAAAAATTAAAGAAGAGCTTTGTTTAGCAGACCAGTCGAGCGATCAAGTTAATCGATTTGTATTAAAAGCCGATGGCCTTCGCGAGGGTCAATACTATATTATTTATAGAGATAAGGCAGAAGGGCTCAATGTTTTTTATTTTAAAATACGGGAAGAATGTAAAGTAACAAAACAGGCTATTACCTTTAAAAATTTATTTGCACAAAAAGGCTCTACCGATCGACCGCACTTAGGGTCCGCTGTTTGTGATGAAAAAATTTTCTTAAATACTTTAAAAGAGTTTGCAGGAGCCTTTGGTGAACTAAAATTTGATTGTAATCATTACGGAATATATTTGACTCAAGGAGGGGGGGGTTTCAGCCTTGAGATTGCACAAGGCCCAATGGGAGTTAATTTTGAAGACCTTGGCACGCTGTTTGAAAAAAGATGTAGCTCTGAATACACTCCAGCAATGAAAAGGCTTCAATCGCCTTCTTGATTTTTTTTTCAAAAGAGTTACTTTGCCCAAAAATATTTTGAAATTCAAAACTTTGTAGGTCGGGAGGAGTTCTCCATGCCGATTTCTCAAGTTTGTGCCGTGGTTTTAGCGGCCGGTCAGTCAAAGCGATTTTTATCAAATTATAAATCAAAACTTTTGGCCAAATTGTGTGGCAAAGAGCTGATTTTATACAGCCTCGAGTTGCTCGAACATTCCAAAATCAAAAAGACCTTTGTTTTAGGCCATGATCGACATGAAATTTGTTCTCTTGTCAGTGAACATGCCAAACAAACGGCCTCATTTGTTTATCAGGAGATTCAACGTGGCACAGGTCATGCGCTTGCCTGCTCGAAAGATCATTGGTCGCGGTCAATGGTTTTGGTTGTCAACGGGGATATGCCGCTCTTGAGCTCGCGCCTGATTGAGCAGCTGATCAATGAAAATTTTAAAAGTCAGGCCGATGTCAGTTTTGTGGCCTTCAAAGCAGCTTATCCAGGCACTTATGGCCGAGTCATGATTGACGCGGAAAGCTCAAAGGCCAAAATCGTTGAATACAAGGACTGCTCAGAGCGCGAAAAACAGGTTGATTTGGTTAACGCCGGCCTTTATCTGTTCAAAAAAGAGTTCTTGGAAAAATACATCGATGCGCTCTCTGATAAAAATGAATCCGGTGAGTTTTATTTAACTGATTTAATTGGGCTTGCCAGTGATAACGGACTCAAAGTGGAAATTATTCAAGCAGCCGAAGAAGAGGTCTTGGGGGTCAACACAGTCGCTGATTTTTTGAAGGCCGAAGCTATTTTGCGTCGCAAGATCATTGCAAATTTGATTGAGTCGGGCGTTGATTTTGCTTCTCCAGGCAATGTTTGCATCGATTCAACGGTGGAAGTTGGACGAAATTGCACAATTTCAAGCAATGTCAGCCTTTTAGGACAGACAAAAATTGGCCAAAACTGTTTTATTGGGGCAAACTCAGTTATCCAAAACAGCGTGCTGGGTGACGGTTGCACAGTTTTAGAAAATTCGATTTTGAAAAACTGTCAAGTTTTTCCGTGCGACCAGGTCGGACCATTTGCCAATTTTGATGGAAAGGCCATAAAACCAGCCATAGCAATAACTGAAAAAATTGAGATTTTGAGTTTATAAAAAGGTTTTGCATTTCATGAGCCGCCAGATGATAAGTTTTGTTCACACCGCCGACACTCATTTTGGAATGGAAAACTATGGCAAAATCGATTCCAGAACTGGCCTGCATACGCGTCTTTTGGATTTTGATTTTAGCATGAAAAATGTTGTCTTGGCGGCAATTAAAAACAACGTCGATTTTTTCCTCCTGTGTGGTGATGCTTATAAAACGGCTCAACCAACTCCAACGCAGCAAAAACTTTTAATGGATAATCTTTTTGAGCTCTACAAAGCAAAAATTCCGGTGGTCATCGTTGTTGGAAATCATGATCACCCCATGAGCTTTGGCCGAGCGCATGCACTCGATGTTTTTTCTGGGCTTCCAATCGATGGATTTTATGTCTTTTCAAAGCCAGGCAAACTCAGACTTGAGACAAAAAACGGACCAGTTCAAATTGTCGGTATTCCATGGCCCACGCGCAGCAATCTTTTGACTTTTGAGGAGCACCGATTTAAGGACTGCGAGCAGATTGTTCAATCAATTTCGCTAAAAGTTTGTCAAATTATTGGTAGTTTTGCCAAAAGCCTCGATCCATCAATTCCATCGGTTTTGGCTGGACATTTGACGGTGGCCAACGGTGTTTTTTCAGGCTCTGAAAAGCGCGCAATTATCGGAGCAGATCCACTTTTTATGGCCTCAGATTTAGGAATTGAGCCATTTAATTATGTGGCTCTCGGGCACCTCCACAGACATCAAAACTTGGCACCAGAGGGGGGTGTCCCCATCGTTTATTCCGGATCAATCGAAGCCATTGATTTTGGCGAATTGAATGACAAAAAAGGCTTTTGTTTAAATAAAATTGACACAAAGCCTGATTTAAAGGGTGGATACTTGAGAATTTGTGAGCAAAGTTTTGTGCCGCTAAAAACTCGGAAAATGATTGAGTTAAATGTCGATGTGGGCGTTGGACTTGCCCAAACCGAGAAATTGCTTGCCGAAATTGATAAAAATGATGTGCAAGGATCCATAGTCAAAATCAGCTATAATTTGGCTCCTGGCGTTGTTGATTGCGTTGATTTGGGCAGGGTTCAGGAGGCTTTGAAAAACAGCATTCATATCGTTTGCATAAAGCCCGTCAAAAAAGAATTAGAGCGCCGATCCAGAGTTGACCTGACCTCTTGCCAAGACTCCGAAAGTCTCTTGAAGCAATATTTTTCCAGCAAAAATCTTTGTGCAGAAAAAATCCAGGAGCTATTAAAAAAAGCCCAGGAAATAGAAGCTCAAATTGTCAAAGAAATTTCACCAGAGTCCTAGTTTTTAGGCTGTGCCAAGGCCGAGTTTGATCGTAATTGCGCAAAAACAAACATAAATTATTGTTAACAAAATTGCTGAAATTTTTCCCAGCGAATTTTCTTTTATCAATGCAAATCCAATGATAAAAAAGCTCAGAAATATCCATGGGGCGCAATAAATCATTGAGGAAAAATTAAGTTGTCGTGAAAATGTGGCAAGAAATCCCATGACAAAGAGAGTTTGGCTCAAGACCGATCCAATCGAGCTTCCCAAGATCAGTGATGTGTGATTTAGCCTGGCGGCCGCAATGTTTATCGACAGTTCAGGAATGGCGGTGGCCAGCGCAAAAATTATGGCTCCGATCGATTCAACCAAAATGCCGGTGCTCTCAGAGAGCGTTTTGGCGCAAAAAACCACAATGTTGCTTGAAATTGTCGTGACAACAAGAGAAACAAGGAGTTTCCCGCTTGTGACCAATAAATTTTTAATGTGGAAGGTCTGGCCAGAGGGCAGAGGGGCTTTGTGATAAATTGGATCCTTTTTGTCGCGCTTGATTAAAACGAAAATTATTAAAAAATAAATGGCAATCAAAATTGGACCGACTATTTTTGGTCGAACTCCGGGAACTAAAACCAAAAGCATCGAAAGTCCGGCCGTCATGAGCATAAAGAGAAGGCTTCCAATTTCAGAATCCTTGGGCTTTAGCCTTGAACAAATCAAAATTGGGACGGTCAAAATAAGGGTCAAATTGCATAAATTTGATCCAAAAATTCCACCCAGAGAGCCTTCCGGCACGTCATGCAAGATTGATGAAATGGCTACAACAAACTCTGGAAAACTGGCCATTGCCGATGAAACGACTGACCCGATCAAAAAGGTTGAAACGCCCAGTTGCTCGGCAAAACAAATTAAGCTTTTGACAACGCTGTTGCTGGCCAGCCAGAGAAGAGCAAATCCGACAAGCATTAAGAGAAAAATTAGGCTGTTATATAAAAACATTGAATTTAAAAGCATTTGTCCTCAATCATTTGACTAAGAAAGGTTTTTTAAAAGCCTAACAAAGATGGCGACCTCTAATTCAATCTTTGCCTGAACTTTCAACTGTGTATGCTTTGAGATTTTAAAAATGATTTTTTGATGCTATAAACAGCCATAGACTTTGAAAATAACATTTTTGTGAGGATTTTATGGCAATTATCAAAGAAGGCGACTCAAAACTTTTGGAATCAGAAGTTTCAGTAGAAATGGAAAAGGTTATCAAACACTTGGAGCATGATCTACTTTCACTTAGATCTGGAAAAGCCTCAGCAGCAATGGTTGAGGACATCATGGTGGAATCATATGGCTCTAGGCAAAAGCTCAAAACTATGGCCTCGATTAGCGCTCCAGACTCAAGGCTTATCGTTATCCAGCCGTGGGACAAGGGGCTTGTTGCAAGCATTTTCAAAGGCATTCAAAATTCCGATCTTGGTGCTACTCCAGTGGCTGATGGAAACGTGATCCGAATCCAGCTGCCGGTCATGAGTACTGAACGCAGAGATGAATTAATCAAAGTTTTAAAGAAAAAAATCGAAGAAGCAAAGATAAAAATCAGAAATGTCAGACGTGAGTATAACGGCTCGGTCAAAGATGCAGCCAGTGCGGGGGAAATTTCAGAGGATTTTTCGAAGAGAGTTTGCGATCATTTGCAAAAAATGACCGATACTTTTATCGATAAAATCGATGGAATCTGTCAGGCAAAAGAAACTGAATTAAAACTGGTTTAAAAAGCTTGAGGGAATGATTAATGAAGTTAGTCATTCCCTCATCTTGTTCGTGTTTTTCGAATTTATTTATTTTTGCGTTTCCTTATTCATTGAGCTTTTTTAGAATTTTATTGGAATAGCACTTATAAATTGAATTCCTGCAGGAATAGCTGGCGTAAATCTTTGGTGAGCCATTCCGCCCAAGAATCCTGTGACCAGAGTCAAGAAATAACCAAACCAATTTGTAGAATTTTTCGCCTTTAATTTTTTGTTCAGAATTTCTACAGCTCTTTGACGTGTTTTGCAGTCAGAGCATTCCTCTTTTTTAGTGTTCTGAGCCAAGGCTGGAGCTTGATAAGGAGCCAGCGCATTTGGCTGGACGGTCACGCCCATTCTTTGTGCAAGAGGCACCTGCGCATGGGTTCGAATGTGTTCTACTCGTCGAGTGTGATATCGAGCTTGCAAAATGTTTGGAACTGCACTTAAAAATAAGCAAAGGACTGTTGCATTGATTATTTTTTTTAACATGTTGACCCTCCCGCCAATGATGCAAAAAAAACTAATAGAAATAAGCATAAGCTTATGAATTAAGAATACTTTTAAATTGTCCTCAGGACAAAAGGGGTCTTGAGAGTCTGGCTAAAATCAAAGAAAACCCAATTTTCGGCAACAAAACATCACTTTTTTAAGTTTTCTATGGTATTTGAAGTTGAAAGGCTTTTAAGACAAGGCTTTTTGGCAGTTTCGGGCTCTAATTTTTGATAAAGTCAGAAATTAATTGTCAGCTTTTATAAAAATTTGCATCAAAAATTTGATAATTTCCGTCATTTTAAGCTCTTAAAAGAATGAGTTTTTTAAAGGCCTATTGACTTTGCTAAATATAAGTTATAGAACAGATCTATGGGCATTCATTATGGCTGCCCGCAAGCTCTTAAATTATGCACTAAGGATGCAAAATCTATGCTTCTATGGATTTTGCTGACACTAGGGGTTGAGTTTGTTGATAGCAAACTCGGCTTTAAAGTTGCGGTATTATAGAGCACAAAGGTTATTTTTAAAGGATTGGCTCCATTAATTGAGGTCTTGGAGACTTTAAAATTGGGGCAAAAAAGGAGTTTTCCTATGTCTATGCTCACCGGTACCGTTAAGTGGTTTAACCCTACAAAAGGTTTTGGATTTATTAGACCTGATGAGAAGGGTGATGACGTATTTGTACACATTTCCGCTCTTGAAAGAGCAGGAATCAAAACACTCGAAGAAAACCAAAAGGTTTCTTACGAACTTGTAACAAACCGTGGCCGTGTTGCCGCTGGCAATCTTCAGCTTATACAGTAGTAATAAAAGCTATAAAAGCTGATTAAAAGGGGGAATCGGAGAAATTCGGTTCCCCCTTTTTTGTTTACACATTTTTAATTGACAACTCGTGGAGGTTTGGGATGTTTTCAATTTTCAAAAAAATGTATCAAGATTCGCATAAACCTCTTACATTTATTATTTTTTTCGGATTTTTTTATATCCTTTTTAACTTTTGGTTTGGGTTTCGCTCAAATTTAGAGCTGAGCAATATTTTTTTAGTCTTTGGTGGCTACATTTTTGGTTATTTAATCGCTCATTTTGCAATGGCCGTTTTCAAATCCAAAAACACCCAATAAAAGCTATTTAATAAGTTGTTTTTAATTTTCGATAAAACAGTGGGCTCTCCAGATGATTTTAGTTTTCAAAATAATTTCTATGATTCCTTGGTGGGTTTTGCCTATTTTTGTTTTATTAGTTTTTAGGGGATTGCAGGCCGCAAAACCAAATCAATCAAGCATTTTTACCTTGCCAATTATCACAGGCGTGTTGTTTTTGTATTTTGTCTATAAAGTCGTCAATTTTGGTCCAGTTTTAACTTTAAGCTTAATTTTGAGTCACATATTTCTGCCAATATTTTTGGGCATGGGTTTTGGCTATTTATTTATTTCCAACAAGCCAATTGCCGTCAATAAAGCAAGAATGGCGATAACTGAAACAGGAAGTTATTGGTTTTTAGCCATTTTTATGACGATTTTTACTGTAAAATTCTTCTTTGGTTTTTTGCACGCGACAAATCCTCTTCTAGCGAGCAAACTTGCAGCAATTGAAAGTCTGGCCTTTCCAGGCGGCGTTCTTGGAATACTCCTTGGGCGAACGATAAGCATTTGGAAATATTATTTGCAGGCTGATTAATTGGTTTGTTGAGTGCCTGTTTTATCTCTTTGCCCAATCACCGGACAGATATAAGTACATCGCTTGATAGGCATCAGCAACGTCAATTTGTTCTCTTTTCAAGGGGGGCTTTTGAGCAAATTTGCAAAAGCTCTTCTGGCAAATTTCATCTTTATATGTTTGGTTTAAGGTTTTTATGGTTTTTTTGATATTGTCAAAATCTTTCATTGATTGTTTGCAGCTATCGAAGAGTGTAAATGCGGTAAATAAAAGCGCAAAAGATGATACAAAATTCCATCTACCATTCTCTAAGACTATTTTTTTTATGCCCATAGCTCCTGTAATTGTCGAGAAAAAGCCAAAAAATAAAATTGACCTTTTTTTCATTCTTAGACTTTGACGTTTAATTTTTATGGCAATTGAACTCGCAATATCAAATGTTATGTTAAGGGCGTCAAAAAAGGCCGTTGCACATTCAGCCCTATCATTTTTATTGGACAAATTTTTGATCATAGGTAGAAGAATCTTTTCTGTGGCTTTTGAGAGGATTTGTTTGAGGCCAATAGTAAAAAGATACCAGTTTGTGATTAGTTTGAGTGTTAATTTTTCGGCCAATACTGCTGATTGCTCCGTGATATGTAGTTTTATTGGCTCATCAATGGGGGTTTTTTGAATTTGCTCGAAAAAATCCTTTGTTGCTTGTTTGATAAAGGAGTGCAAGCTCTTTTCAAGAGTTTTAAGTCGAACTTGATCCGATTTTGCTGCAGCATGATTCATTGGGAAAAGCCAAAAAATCGCAAGGCTAAGTACCAGTCTTTTAAAGGCTTTTTTCATACAAGTCATGATGCTTAATCCTGCTGTTTTACATTTGCACTACTTTTACATATTTCCTATTTGAGTTGTTCAAGCTTCAATTCCGTTTTTTCTAATAGCTCCATGATGGTTTTCTCAAATTGCTCTTCGCCAAAGAGAACATTTATTCGATCCTTGTTGAGGCTAGTTTTGAGGGCTGTGTCAGAAAACAATTTTTCACAGATATCCTTTTTATAGTTTTCTTTTAAATTTTTTAGGCGGCCTTTAGTCTTTTCGAAGCTCATAGGAAATATTATTAAAGTGATTAATCCTGACATTATTGACATAAGAAATAATGGCCTGACCACTCTGCTATTTCTGAAATCATTTAATGATTTATTTTGGCTAAAATTTAACACAATACCAGCCATAGCGATTAAACTGGATATCCAAAATATCTTTTTTTCTCTGGGAGGGTTTGCTCTATGTGTTGCCAAGCTAATTTCTTCAAGAAGATCTCCGAAAATCTTCCAGGAGACAGCCAAAGCGCATACATATTCAACTTTTTCATTTTGAGCGTTGCATGAATTAATAATTGATTCCATTGCCTTAGAGACACTTGCCCCTATTTTTTTGAAAAAAGTTTCGTCTTGAGGGAACATTAGCCAATTCT
>CAYTZU010000042.1:0-8669 GCA_964442725.1 uncultured Pseudomonadota bacterium | reverse complement strand
TATTGGTACGACCAATGTGCTCAATACAATAATGAAAAAGATTCAATGCCATTAAGCAAAAAGATTAAGCTCTTTTTGTCGAATAAAAAATTAGAAAGAAAAAATAAAATTTTAAACGAAGAATTGGCACTGTCTTTTCCACAGATTCATGAATTAAACGACGAAGAACTGTTTTCTTTAGAATCTAAAAAGAGACTTGAACTGCAACAAATACAAGATCAAGTAGCCAAAAGAAAGGATTTAACAAAAGAAAATCCAGAAATAGCAACTCTCCAAAAAGAATTAGACAATCTCAATCAAGCCTATCAAGCGCTGCATCAAGAATGTTTAGATCAAGGCTATATTCCAACCCAAAGCAGCAAAGTACGTAGTAAAGTGGAAGAAGAAAAGATTACCTTGGAAAAAGAGTATTTAGATTTACAGGTAAAAGTAGCTGATTCAAAGATAAAAACACTTGAAGGCAAGATTGCTGATCAAGAAAGCATAATCACTGAACAGAAGCAAAAAATATCAGATAAAGACAATAAATTAAAACGACATGCTATTGGGCATAAAAAATGCAAAGAGGTTTTTAAAAAATGGAATCTATAAACAAATTTTAAAATTAGGAAAATTAATTCAATATTAACATTGGAGAATTAGTTGGTGGAAAGCACTTTGAATAAAGGCCTTTTATTTATACCAGTTCTATTTTTAAATATTTTCGCCTCAGAAAAGCCTGAAACAGTAAAAGATAATGAGTTTAATTGGAAATATGTAACTCTTAACAATGAAGCGGATCCCGAGGCTTGGCGTAAGGAAATGAATTATTGGTACGACCAATGTGCTCAATACAATAATGAAAAAGATTCAATGCCATTAAATCAGAAAATTAAGCTCTTTTTGTCGAATAAAAAATTAGAAGACAGAAATGAAATTTTAAATCGAGAATTGGCATTATCTTTTCCAAAGACTTATGCATTAACTTACAAACAAATGCTTTCTCTGGAATCTGAAAAAAGACTTGAGCTGCAACAAATACGAGATCAAGTAGCCAAAAGAAAGGATTTAACAAAAGAAAATCCAGAAATAGCAACCCTTCAAAAAGAATTAGACAATCTCGATCAAACTTATCAAGCACTGCACAAAGAATGTCTTGATCAAGGCTATATTCCAACCCAAAGCAGCAAAGTACGCAGTATAGCAGAGGAAGAAAAGATTACCTTGGAAAAAGAGTATTTAAATTTACAGAAAAAAGTGGCCGAATCAAAGATAAAAACTCTCGAAGACAAGATTGCTGATAAAGAAAGCATAATCGAAGAACAAAAGCAAAAATTATTAGCGCAAGAGGATGATTTAAAAATCCTTGAAAGGGGTCGTAAAAAACTCGCGGAGATTTGTAAAAAAATCGATGATTTCGATAAAAAACAAAAGTCCAAAAAGTTTTAAAACTTGGAGAAAAAATGAAATTTGATTTTAAGTATTTATTGATAGTCGCTTTTTTGTTTCAGGCTTCTTTGTTTTGTAAAAGTAGCGACAAACCTTCTTCTAAAAAAGATTATTTTTATTCAAACTTGATAAAGAAGCAGTTTTATCGCTTAGAACAAATAAACTTTATCGTCAAAAGACATAACGTTGATTTTGTGAATGCAATGATCTTGCTTGAAAGCGTTGAAAGACTTGATTACAAGATAAAAAAAATTACCACAAATAGAATTAATCCACCAGCACTCAATTTAAATTGCCACTTTCGCCCTCTTGATCGTATAAATAAATCATCAGAAAAAACGTTTGTTGGTCCATTGATGGCAGAGAAAAAAGCAGGACAGGAAATAGTTGGTGAAATTGGAAAAATGTTTGGGGGAACGCTTGCGGGAAAAGCCACTGAAACGCTCTATGACAAAGCTTCATCATTACTAACATCAAAATCCTGTTGGGCAAGCCCAGAAGAATGTGAAAAAAAATGGAATTATCTATCTTTAGATTCCATGCCAACAATGGAATATGTTTTTGCTGAAGCTAATTATTGGCGAAGTTTATACAGTCAAATTTTAACACCAAATTCAGACGTCAATCTCTGCATAAATCTTCCCAGTAAATTGTTGGTTGAAATAGAATCAACGCTCCTTGAACAGCAGAATGAAATCAAGGAAAGAAAATCTCTCTGCGAAAATATCAAACTTTTAGACACTCAGATCGAATTAGCCAAGGTTGATGAAAATGATCAAAGAGACAAATTAGAACAACAACTAATCTCCTTACTTAAAAAAGCAATCGAAATGCGTACTGATCAAATTAATTATTTAAAAATTCAAAAACAGGTTGCCCAAGAGGCTTTGAATGAAATCGAAATTTTGAAAGCAAAAATTGCGGCATTAAATTTAATTGATAGAGCAATAATGCCATGAATAAGGTTGTAAAAACCATTCTAGCATGCGTAATTATTTACAGTATTTATTTTATATGCCTAGTAATTTTCAAAATTGGAGAAATATCAGCTCGGCGAAGTCTTCAAAACTGTAAGAATGAAGAACCAAAACCCTATAAACAAATCGGACCAGAATATTTGACTGAAGAAGAAAACAAAAAACATTGGGCTTATATCTATCCAGAACGCCCACTATCAGCCATTACTTGCAAATTTGAGGCCAAACATTGTCGCGACCTTTATAAAGAGCTTTTAGCTATAAATAAAACACATATTCCGCGTTATCATCAAAAGATCTTGGAAGATAAAAATTATAATTTAAAAACAATAAATAATCAGATAAAAGAAAAGCTTGAAATATGCGGTAAAATAAGCGAATTAGAAAACCAAATCAGATATGAATTCCAAGCTCTTGAAGCCAAAATTGCGGAAACTAAAAACAAAATCACTGAGCTGGAAAAGGCGAAATCAGCCGGGCAAAAGATTGCCCAAAATAATTATGAGTTGGAGACAAAAATTAAAAACCTCAGAGAACAACTTTGGTCAAAAATCAGGATCAATAAGCGCAATTAATAAAGCTGGTCAAACTCGAGTTGAGATTGTTTTTTGATTTTTTTGGTCGATTTCTTGACGGCGATTCTTTTAATTAAAGATTTAAAAAGCCCCGACTGGCCAGTTTTATGACAACTGACTCGCGAAACAAAGTGGATCAATTTTGTTTTTTCAAGAACTCTGAAAACATAAAATCCTACCAAGGCCAAGTAAACAAAAAGAGCAATTTTCACAAAAATAGGTGGATGATGAGATAAAATCCTTCTATGGCAAGTCGCCTCATTGCAACAAAAAATAAGGCTATAAAGATAAATTAAAGCGACCACGACAGGAATTATTATTGCAAAAACTATGGAAAGACTGGAAAACGACACGGTCCAAAAATCATTAATTCCACCTTTTTTGAATGCGAAAATTAAAAAAACCCCTAAAATTAGCCAAATAATTCCACTGATAAAGGTCAATTTGGTTTCATGGTTTTTTTTCTTAAACATTGCCTGAAAAAAAGCCTTGATTAAAATGGCCGAAGCGAAGGCAAAAACTACTGGAATGCAAAAAAACATGATCTGTTTTAGAGCTAAAACCGAGTTTTTTATAAAAAATTCGATTGCTTTGACCTTTCCTAAGGTCAGAAAGGGGACAAAAATAAACGGTGTGGCCATAAATCCATCTTTTTGCAAGTATCAAAAGGCCTTTCTTTGACAAATAAAGGCTTCAATTTGAAAATAAAACAGCAACTCCAACAATTTATCCTAGTTAAAAAACAGCAAAAAACAAATCTCTCTAAGGCTTTTTGCACAAATCAATGAAAAACTACAAAATAAAAGATTAGCAAGCCTAGATTTCTGCAAATAGAAAAGTTTATAGTTAATACGAAATTTAAAAGCGCTTTTTGGCATTAAAAATGCAAAATGTGGGCGATGAAGTTAAAAAATCAAAAAAACAATAAAAACTCATCGACAAGCCTTTTTGTCCTTTTTTCATTGATTTTAGCTTTCGTGCCTTTGGCTATGGCAGAGCGAAACGAACAAAATGACGACAGTGCGTTGCAAACCCAATCTCATCAAACCGTTGCCCAAGGACAAACTCAAGTTGTTTGGCCAGTCGCGCAAATTCCAACCCGCCAACAAACTCTTGCAGCAATAGCCCCTCATTTACAACCTAGGCAATCGCTAGCTGATTTCGTTCCAGAGCCAGGTGACGAGCAAAGCACTGATCCCCAAATGTCTTTGCGCCTGCCTCCGAGTAACCCGAAGCCTCAATTGCACTCCGATGAACAACATGTTGAGGAATTTGAAACTCAGCAAGGCATCCCCTTGACTAATAATGATGACTATTTAACCGTAAAAAAACCCAGCCATTCCGATCAAAACGTTAATAGATTTTTAGAAGAAAACAACCAAGATGCTCTTTTAGAAAAACATAGAGCTTCAAGCCGTGAGGACGATTTAACACAAACATCTCCAGAAAACGATTATGATCCGATAGAAAAACCCGCATATCAGACCGTCGTCCAAACCGTTCCGACAGAGCACCACGCCAAAATAATTCAATTAAAAGCTCCTACGCTCGAAGCACAAACCCAAGAACCAAAAAAGGCTGAAACAATTAAAAAACCGAAGTCTAATGAAACACAAACACAAGCAACAGACGATTCTGCACAACAAACCGATCAACCAGAAACCACTGAAGCCGAAACTCAAACCGAAACAGCGGTTGAGTCAGAACAACCAGCAACTCCTCAAACTATGCCACAAATAACTCAAGAGCCAGCATCACCGCAGGAAAGCACTCTAATTGCACCGCAACAAGCAACAGACTCACAGCCTCCAATTGTCGCTCCACAAGCACCACAACAAAGCTCAACAGTTCCACCAGCAACAAACAACAATGCCAACACAAACACAATAACAATAAATCTTGGACCTAACGCCGGAGCCCAAGCTGGGCAAATGCCTCAAGGCTTTGGACAATTTCCAGGAATTTATCCTTATGGATTGAACCCATTTTTTAATCCTTTTGTCATGCCTTTTTATGGCCCGTCGCCTTATGCACAACAATTCCAGGCAATGCCAAATGGACAACAAACATTTGCGCCAGCTAATTTCCAGCCTATACCTACATCACCGCAATCTAGCAACCAGACAATCCCAGCTCCAGCGGCCAGCGTGGTTGCGCAACCCCCCAGTATAAGCGCACAGGTGGTGCCTGTCAGTACACAATCAACCCTGATCCCAACAACAATAACCACACCACAAAATCCTAATTTATCGACAGGATCAGGCGTTTCATCAAATAGAACAAATTTCATTGATTCCATAAGAACTTTGAGAGCAAAACTTGAACAAGCAAGCCTTGAAAAGGCTTTAAGATCGGACGTGAAAAACTTCAATGCTCGGCTTGATGAATTTACAACAATTGTTGAAATGGTTTTAAGCCGTGGATATGAGCCCGTCACAACCCTTTTGAACAATCCATCGGGATCGGTGAATGATGAAATCCGCGAATTCATGGAGTTGATAACTGTAATGGTATCTGGAGGACGAAGTGCTTCTGATCAAAACCAATTTCGGCCCTTTAGCACTCAAACTTATGACAAAGACAGCGCTCCACTTTTAAATCGCTTTTCAAACTTGCTTGAATATTTACTTGAAGGCCCAGGCTTTGTCCTAACGCTTTTCCATCTAGATCTTTTGGATGAGTTTGCATCTAACTGCAAACTCGTTATGTTCCCGCCATTTCTATCAACCTTTGCGAACGATCCAATCGATGGAGACAAGGCATTTAGGACATCTTTTGACCGAGCTGTCCTGCAAACAAATGCTCTGACCAATTCAATTAATTCCGGAGACATAAAAGTCAAAGAGACTGTTCCTGAAGGATTGCTAACTTTGCTTGATTATTTGGACAAACCGGAAAATCTAACAGTTATCCAACCAGCTGGCCTAAAAGAGAATCTGGCGCTAGGAATTTATCCAAAATTCACCAAAGAAAATTTGCCCAAAGATCTGGGCACTTTTAATAAATTTGCAGCTGCAATAATAAAAGATATTTGCAGAGACATTTTAGCAGCAGGACTTGCAAAACTAATAATTACCGGAGCCGATATTTTTATCGATAAAATTGAATCTTCGACGCTTTTCAAAACAATAAAAGAATCCTCTCGATTAATGTTTGCCGCAGCCCTTGAGAATATTTATTTGTCCAAAATTGCTCCAGTTACAATTACTGACTCAAAAGGAACGAGAAAAAGCCAAAGACTAACAATAATTGATAAGATTCCCGAAGAAGCAAAAAAGGCCATCGCAGATAAAAGGAATAAATCTCAAAGCAAAAATCTAAACATTAATTCAGGAATCAGCCTGAGAGACTTCCAAATATTAGCTCAGCTAAGACAAGCTGAAGATTTATTGCATGTTGGCCCCTCGGAAATTCTTTATGAGGCATCAACGCCAGAATCAAAAATTATTCAAAATTATGCGGCTGGAGCCGGTTTACTGCGCACAATTTTTACAACCTTCAATGATGCTGACACTTTTAAATCCAACACAATTGATGGCGTTTCTATAAAGCTTGTCTCTGACGAAACGATCAAGCGACTTTACAGAGCGATAAATGATGCCAACGAGGACGCAAGAAAAGCTGTGCTAAACACTCTAAAGCCAGCTTACACCGCTGCCCATGGAGATTTAATGAGAGCTGTTAGATCCAACACTACATTTTTAGTCAGACTTGGACAAATTGACCAGGAAGCAAGATCTAACATTGAAAAATTTGCACGCCCATAAAGAAAATCTATGCTCAAAAGTGGACAAAGTCATCACAAAGGCTAAGCTCATAAAGCTAGTCAAAAAGTTCTATTTTAAATGGAAAAGCCCTTGAAAATCGCTGTTCTAACCTCAGGCGGAGTCGATAGCTCTCTTGCCACATCTCTGTTGAAGCAAGAAGGACATGATTTGACAGCGTTTTACTTGAAAATTTGGCTCGAGGACGAACTTTCTTCGCTTGGCAACTGCCCATGGAATGAGGATCTTGAATACGTAAGACAACTCTGTCAAAACCTAGACATCCCCCTGAAAGAAATCTCGCTACAAAAGGAATATTGGGATAGCATCGTAAACTATACAATTTCTGAGGCCAAAGCTGGCCGAACGCCAAATCCAGACATTTTTTGCAATTCAAGGATAAAATTTGGATGTTTTCTCGACCACATCGATGATTCCTTTGAAAAAATTGCAACCGGCCACTATGCGCAGGTGGCCAAAAACGATCAAAGTTATCAACTAAAATGTTCCCCAGACAAAGTCAAAGATCAAACATATTTCCTGGCCCACCTCTCTCAAGAGCAACTTTCCAAAGTCATTTTCCCAATCGGGCACTTGACAAAAGATGAGGTCAGGAAATTAGCAGCAGAGCACAATATTCCGGCCAAAGATCGCAAAGATAGCCAGGGCCTATGTTTTTTGGGAAAACTCAAATTTTCAGAGTTTTTAAAATTTCACTTGGGCGAACAAAAAGGCGATTTCATTGAGTTTGAAAGCGGCAAAAAGATCGGCGAACACAATGGTTTTTGGTTTTACACAGTGGGGCAACGCAAAGGCATGGGCCTTTCCGGCGGACCTTGGTACGTTGTAAAAAAGGACATTGATAAAAATGTTGTTTTTATTTCACGCGCTTATCACGAACCAGACAAGGTCAGAGACACCGTCTTGCTAGAAAACTTCCACTGGATCAATCAAGAACCTAAGACGAGTGACTTAAAGGTGAAATTAAGACATGGGCCAGAGTTTTATCAATGCAATTTAAAACTTGAAGGCAACTTTGGCCAGGCAAAACTCTCTGGTCAAGACCAAGGAATCGCGCCCGGCCAATTTGCGGTTTTTTATGATGATCAAATCTGCCTTGGATGCGCTATGATAGGGCAGACTGATTCTTTGTCTTTCTGACAACAATTCTTTTCATTGGACGAGTCTGCAATTTTGGTTTTTTTACCTCTTCGTCAAGTCGAGCTCCTTCAACTTTAATTGGGGTACTCTTGGCAAGTTTTTCTAGGGTTTCAATTACCCAAGAAATCGTGTTGTTGTGCTCAACTTCAAGTCCACAGGCCAAATAATCTAAAACTTTAATTGGTTTTGAAACCCAGTTGATTGGATGAGATTCCCGAATGATGATTCCCACATCGGCTGCACAAAGCAATTTGTGCAAATCAGCTTGATTGTGTGTTGTAAAAAGCGAATAATTGGCTGCAGGAATGCCTTTTTTCTTAATCATTGTTTCAAAGACATCCTTGTCCTGGCTAATTATTAAAAGATGCGCTGATGGATCCTTTTCAAGCTTTTTGCAAAAGAGTTCAATCGTTTCCTTTGGGCATTGCCATGGTTTTGCCGTCCCATTGTAGCAATAAACCCTCGTCTGCTCGGTGATTCCAAGAGTAGCTCTGCTCAGCTGACGATAAGATTTTATTGTCTCCTTTGAAAGAGCCGGTGTTTTTTCTTTATCGGCTTGCAAGATTCGACGAGGGCTCGCGCCAAATTCTTCGACCAAATAATCGCTCAAAGCCTGAGTTATTGATTTTATTTTAATTGGGCAGGCCAGCTTTCCAAGAAATTGCTCACCGTAAACCTTTTTTTCAATCGATTCAAGTTGCTTTTTGATGAACCATTTGACTGGAAAGAGGAACGGATTCCATTTAGCCTGCTTATTACAATAT
>CAYTZU010000041.1:0-8835 GCA_964442725.1 uncultured Pseudomonadota bacterium | reverse complement strand
CTTTCGATGTTTCCGGTGACCATAACTTCAATGTTAAAACTTTTTCTAGCACTCACTTACGTTTTATCTCCATTTGCTTCCAGTTGCGCCTTTCAGATTTTATAAAAATTCTGGCTCCCCTAGAACTCATCAATCCAAACACTGACAACACTGCAATTATAAGCCTTTTTTTTAATTAGATCAAAAGTCTATTTTCATCGATACCATAATAGTTTTGACCCTTGGAACGCTTTCTCCGGCCACATGTGCCTTAAAAGCTGCTCCTAATTCAAGGTTTTGGGTCACCTGATAGGCCAAACCAACGTGCAATTCTTGCAAACTCCAGGCCGTCTCTCGAATTTGGTCATCAAGGGCATCGGTCATCAAATCATCACCATCTATCAACCTTTTAAGATCAGCGTTTGAAATTTTAATCTCATCTTTGCGGTGCGTAACCATTGTATAATCGGCATATGCTGTCAATCCATCGATGAAATTAACGGCCGAAAGGCTGGCGTGGGCTGCATAGGTTTCGCCCAATCTTCGACTAACCTTAACAAGCCATGGCTTAATTCCCCGCTGATATGGGTGTATTTTGATAGGATATTTATCAACTGTTTTTTTATCAAAAAATGTTGCTGAAAGCCCAAAATTTGCAGTAATTGTGCCCAAAAAGTCCAAATTTATCGATCCATCAACTGATAAGCCCGTGTGGCCATCATTTCCGACGGGAATTCTGAAAAGCTGCTCGGTATGACGGGCCTTCTTTTTATTACTTGTTGGCAACCAAACACCCACAGAGATCGTTGGCCAGCAGCGAACAACGTCATTGCCCTCTTTTCCTCTAAAAATTATTGGATAAGCAAAGTCGGTTGCCACGTAGGTGTCCTCAAGTGTTAACTCGCCGTATGGCTCCATTGCAAACCCAAGTTCATCGAGAATTTGCCTGATGCTGATTGGATTTAAAAAATTTGCGTCAATTATCGATTTATCCGAAGTGCTCACTGAAGATCGAATTGGTTCTTGTGAATTTATTCCTGAAATCATCGATCTATGGCCTTCTATTTCACCAGACATTTTTGAGATTTTTCCACTTAAAGCATCGGTTTTTTTGTTTAATAAATCTGTTTTTTGATCTAATAAATCCAGTGTCTCGTTTCTCCGCTTCAAATCAAGTAATTCTTGAGCTCCACGACTTTCCTCAGAGATATCAGCATTTTTATTAGCTCTAGAGCTTTTCCTTGTACTCTTTTTCTTCTGAACCAGCAATTCCTCATTAATTCCTGAATCTTGAGAAGCTTCATCTATGGTACGATTATCTTCAAGCAAAGCCTCCGATCTAACTCCAATTTCGGCTCCAGCAAACGGTATTGGTCTGACTCTGTAGTCACAAACACCGCCCTTTGCCCAAACTTTGAATCCTGGCATAAAAGTTATCGAACCCTTTACGCGGACCCCGTAACGTCGATATTGCGCCTGTGGACGATAAAACCCATAAGTTTCAGTTCTGTAATTTGAATCATCAAATGCAGTGTCATCTGGGACAAATATTTTTGAAAATCGCTCTTCAGTTACTGGCTTTCCAGTCACTCGATATGAACATCCATCGCTTCCTTGAGTATGCGTATCGGCGCTTGGAGCCGATGAGCTTGATGGAGTAAAGGCAATTGCGTGAAGTGCATTTATCAAATTTTGATAATTTTTATAGGTCCAGCTGGCTCCGCCATCACCAAGCAAAGTCTTAATTTTTTCCCCGCCGATGCTTGGGAGTTTTGTCGTGGCAAAGGCATCATTTGAGGTAAAATTCGATCCCACAGGCAAAAAATCATTTGGTTTTGTACTTATGTTTTCAGGAATTGTTGCGTCTCCTGTTGCAGGAGCAGGAATTCTTTGTCCTGGCAAAAAAATTTCGTCAGCAATTCCATAGGCAATTCCAAAAATGTTCCATCCACCGGTTTCTTCGAGAATTCCGACGTTTGCCAAAGTATTGCCCACTGCATATTGCCCATTACCAGCCCAATTTCGACCAGAATTTGAATCTTGATAATATGGAGTAATATCAAGCGCAAAATTCCATCGTCCACGCTCAGCCTCGTCGTAAAGTGCTGGATATGGATCGATCCCAGAGCCAGATGGATTGCAAAATGGATCAAACTTGTTTGCAAGTGGTCCCGCCTGCAAATTTCCAAAAACCATCAGCACGGCAAACAAACCGACAGACCAATATTTTTTATCAAAAATCATCTTTTGTCTTTTAAGCATAATTATAATTTTTCACGCTGAGGTTATTTTAAAATTAGTTAAATTCAGTTGGACACTTATAACACCCTGTTAGCTGGGTGGTCAAGAAGGATTGATAGCAAAGATTCCTTTATTACAGGAATCTTTTTAGCGCCACAAAGAGGAGCGTGAAAACTTTACATAGTCAAATACGTATTAAATTTAGTTGACTAGATGAGAGTTCTGACTGCTAGGATACTCCCTAAAAATTGGCCGTTTTATTATTTTAGAATTATCCAGACTTTTTACAGAGGTTTGAAATGACCTTTTTTGGTATAGGAAAAACAAATTTTCCAACCACGGTTGCGCTCCTTTTTTGGTTCAATTTTATCGTGGCTGGCAATGATCCATTAATTGAAACGGCTGAAGCGCTCCTTGCAGTGGCCAAACAACAAAAAGGGTACTCAAATTTTGATTATGAGGACTCTCAAGATCCTGCCAAAATCTCACAAACAGTTGCCGTCGAGCGTGAAGTCAATCGAGGTGATTTTACCGGCATGTTGGTTGAAACAAATCGCGATGAATTTTTAAAATTATGCGAAAAGTGCAAAAGTTATCTTGAAAAGTGGACTGGCATAGAAAAGGCTTTAATTGAAGAAAAACCGGTCGAGGATAAACCAGCTGATTCTTCAGATAAAAAACCAAACTTTTTGAAAAAACTTGATGAAAAAAAAGATGAGCCTAAATCTGAACCGACTCCAGCCTCAACTCCTCCTTTTTCATTATTCAAAAAGGAAGAGGAAAAATCTGCGCGAAAGCCGATCGATGACATCAAACCACCATTGATTCCATCATTGAACTTGAAATTTGAATCAAAATCGGATGGCGATAAAGCCGCAACACCCCCAGCAATCACCCCGGCTCCAACTGAAACACCCAAAGACGCTGAACAAAAACCCCCATTTGGACTAAAAAAATTAACGCTTCCAAGCCTTTCTGATAAAAAACCTGACAGCGCAACTGCAACACCTACTCCATCGGCAACACCAAAACCTGAGGACAAACCAGCTGAAAATAACGCCGAAAAAAAGGATGATAAAAAGCCAGAAGATGAGCCTAAGCCATTTTCATTTAAAATGAGAACTTTAAGGCCTCTAGGCCGAAAAACAGCCGACGATCAAAAACCTGATGATAAACCAACAGCCTAAAAAAGCTCTTTGAGAGGTTGTCATAGCTTGGTTTTTTGCTAGTATCTTAATCATGCTTTTGACACTTTGATTGGAGACTCTTGCATGGATGGTTCAACCTACTGCCAGTACTACAAAGCAACAGTAAAAAAAGAAACTACATGGTTTGTTTCAGGCATTTTGAGAAATGAATCAAACACCGTTCTTGAACGTTGTTTAGACAAAGCCGCCTGTGAATTTGAATTCTTCGTTCCGAAGAGTACAGAACCTCATTTCCTAAAAGTAATGAAGTTTTTGACCTCAAACGGCTTTGTCAGTCAGTTGCGCAAGCTCGATAATCGGATCTGTGGCCAAGAGAACTCATAGAGAATTTAATGCTATGTTGAGCTTTTTGATCAAAACATCGCGAGGGATGGCTGCTCCGAGTTTATCAATACTGATTCCATGAGCCTTTCCAGTTCCAATGAGTCGAACCGATTGAAATATTATTTTTGTAGGCATTTGACCATTTATTTTTTTGGCCTCAGAAAGTAACGTATTTAGGCTTAAATCGGTTGTTTCAAGCTGCTGACATAAAAATTTAAATAATTCTTGCGCGCTTTTCTCATGTCCAGTCAAAAGAGCTCTTAATTCTTCAATGCTTTCCGAAGAAATCGATTGATCTAAGAGTGCTTTTATCAAAATTGTTAGATCTAAAAGATTTTTTACTTCAGTCTTTAATTGATCAAGCATAAATTCCAAGTTCGAATTTGAGGAACACTGGCAAAACCATTCTGGAAAAATTTTTTCAGCCATCGACAAAAGCTCTTTTCCAGAAAGCTCACCAATCCAATGTTCATTTAACCAGCACAGTTGCGCCTCGTCATAGCGCGTGTTTGCCGAAGATTTAAGCTGATCAGGATCAAACTCACTGACAATGGTTTTTAAAGATTTAGGCTTCTGATCACTCCAATTTCCAAATCTGACCAAATAATCGCAAATTGCCGGCGGGACAAATCCATCACTCAAAAGCGACTCCAACGATGAGTGCTTGTTACGCTTGGAAAGCTTCTCTCCATCGCTGTTTAAAATCATTGGAAGGTGTCCAAAAGTCGGTGGAGTCACCATCATGGTTTGATAAAGTGCGATCTGTAGCGGAGTATTTGAAAGATGATCATCTCCACGGATTACGTGGCTGATGCCCATTTTCCAGTCATCGACAAAATTGACAAAAATAAAGGTAAAGCTGCCATCAGATCGCGTAATAGTAAAATCTGAGAAGTTGGCCATTGAAAAAATCATCTCTCCTTTGCACAGATCATTAAATTTTATGACTTGATGCTCATTTAATCGAAATCTCCAAACAAAAGGCGTGCCAAATTCTGTCTTTTTGAGAACCTTGTCTGAACTCAGACCTAAGCATTTTCTTGAATATCTGGGCGCAATGTTATTTTTAATCTGTTCAAGACGAGCACTCTCAAGCTCCTCCTTGGAGCAAAAACATTTGTAAATTTTGCCTTCTTGAGCCAATAAGTTTAAAACCTCTACATAAAGATCATTTCGCAATGACTGCTGATATGGCCCAAATTGGCCGCCAGTCATTGGTCCCTCATCAACATTGATCCCAAAAAACTCAAGCATTTGAGAGATTCTTGCAATTTCAGATTCAACGGTCCTGGATGCATCGGTGTCCTCGATCCTTAAAATAAACTTTCCGTTGTATTTTTTTGCAAAAATGTAGCTAAAAATTGCCGATCTCAAGTTTCCAAGATGAATTTGTCCTGATGGAGAAGGCGCAAAACGAGTTCTAACCTCTTTTTTCATCATTATTAAGTCTTTCAATTTCTTAAAAATTATTTTCCAGTAATCATGATTGTTGAAGATACCGTATTTCTCGAATTTTTAAGAGCAAAATAGATTTTTGTTCACTTAAATGAATTTGAGCATTTTTTAAAAAAATAAACTTATTTATTCCAATTAAAGCGACCATCTGTAGACCTTTCGATCAAAGATGGGTAAATTTGCTAGGAGTTTGCGCATTAAATTTGTATTTTTTAGAACCAATCCGGGCAATTCGACCGGTGTTTAAATTTGTTGAGCGTTGTTGAACTATGAATAAAAATGAAAAACGTTTTGGAAGGGGATCTGGAACCTCTTGGCTTTTAACTGCTTTGTTGCTTGGATCTTTAGCCTATTTATTCTGGTTTTATGGAAATAGCGAGAAAGAACTCACTCTAAAACACTCTGAATTTATAAGCCTGATTGAGCAGGGGAAAGTAAAGGCTGTTGTCATTGATGGACAAACATTAGCCGGAGAACTTAAAACGCCTATCGAAAACCGAAAAGTCTTTAAGGTCGATATTTTGCCAAGTGATAATCTTTGGACTCGAATGGAAGCAGCTGGCATTGAAATCACCGTAAATCCGCAGGACAGCGGTTCATTTGCTTTAACTTCAATTGCAATTTTGCTGGCTTTGATCGTAGTAATCGGCCTGTTTTATTTAGTTTCATTCCTTAGAAACATGAATTCCAACGGCGGCGCCGGGAAAATATTTAGCGTTGGAAAAAGCAAGGCTCGATTTTATCCACCAAGCTCCATTGGGGTTAAATTTTCCGATGTTGCTGGAGTCAATGAGGTAAAGGACGACCTAAAAGACATCGTCCAGTTTTTAAAAAACCCAGAACGCTTTGAAAAAATTGGAGCAAAAATCCCAAGAGGCGTGCTTTTGAGTGGCGATCCAGGAAATGGAAAAACGATTTTAGCAAAAGCAGTTGCCGGAGAAGCAAATTGCCCATTTTTTAGCATCAGCGGATCTGATTTTGTCGAAGTTTTTGTCGGTGTTGGAGCTTCACGAGTCCGAGATTTGTTTGCTCAAGCCAGGCGTCATGCGCCCTGCATATTATTTATCGATGAAATTGATGCCGTTGGACGACAACGAGGAGTTGGGGTCGGTGGCGGAAATGACGAACGTGAACAGACTTTAAACCAGCTACTTTCAGAAATGGATGGCTTTGAAACGGAACCAGGCGAAGTCATAATTTTAGCTGCTACAAACCGTGCCGATGTCCTTGATAAGGCGCTTTTGCGTGCGGGTCGATTTGATAGAATTGTTTATGTTCCATATCCAGATTTAACGGCTCGTGAAAAAATCTTAAAAATTCACTCTCGCAACGTAAAACTTGCGCCCTCTGTTGATTTGGCAAAAGTAGCCAAAATAACTCCAAATTTTAGTGGAGCCAATCTTGCAAATTTAATAAATGAAGCAGCCCTCCTTGCATCAAAGCTTGGGAAAACTGAAGTTGACCTTGACGACATAGAAAATTCAAGGGACAAAATTTACATGGGTTCTAGAAATAAAAGCATGATTGTGACCCAAAAAGAGTTAAATGAAACGGCTTATCATGAGGCTGGACATGCGCTGGCCAGAATTCTGGCAAAAAATGGAGATCCTCTTCACAAAGTTACGATTGTTTCACGAGGAGGAGCCCTTGGATTAACATGGTCAATGCCAGAAGGAGAGAATCGCAAGAGCAGTTTTGAGGCTCTTAGAGCAGAAATTATCTCAGCCCTTGGTGGAATGGCAGCAGAAAAAATAATTTTTGGAATGCATAGCGCTGGCGTTTCAAATGACTTAGAGAAAGCCAATGCGATGGCAAGGCATATGGTCTGCCATTTTGGAATGTCAAACATAGGAGCTCTGGCTTTTGATGCTGTCAATGATCAATATCGACGTGATATTCCAAAATATTCAGAGAAAACATTAGAAAAAATAGATAGTGAGGTTGAGCGAATAATTACACAATGTTATCAAGAATCTGAAAAAATGCTCCAAGAGAACATAGACAAACTTCATACCTTGGCTAAAGAATTGCTAGAGAAAGAAACTCTCGATGCAGTAGAGGTTTACAAATTATTGGGAATGGAATTGCCTGAAAACCACATTCTTTCAAGCGTAAATGTAAATCCAGCAAAATCAGCTGATGACAAGGGCGCTGAATAAAAAACATTTTTTGACAACACAGCATTCCTAAAAGTATGTTTTGCTTTATGCTTTATTGCTGCCCAAACATGAAAAAGGGAGGACAGATGTTGGCTTTAAAAGGTTTGTTTAAGGGGTTGTTTGTCACTCCTTTTTTATTGTTACTGGTTTGTTCAGTAAATCTTGTCTCCAGAAGCAACTTTGAATTTGCAATTCCAAACAGATCAGATGAAAGCGATATTTTTGATGAAGATGAATTACCAAAAAATAATCAGAGGCTAACAATTGGCCAAAACAAAAAATTTGCTGACATCATAGGCTATGAAAAGATAAAAGAACGCTTGGGGCAAGCTGTTGCTTTTTTGAAAGGCGAAAGCATAAAAGGGCCAAGAACTATTCTTTTAAAATCGGGGCCAGGCTGGGGTAAGACAACTTTGGCAAAGGCCATTGCAGTTGAAGCCGGAGCCAACTTGTTTATGTTGAACTCCTCAGAAGAACTGCTTTTTGCAAACTCAGAAACTGACAAAGTTAAACAAATTTTTGCTGAAATAAAAAAAATCGCAAAAGCTAGAAACAATGGTATTGTCATTGTTTTTGACAATTTTAATCTGGCCATTGGAGACTATTTTATGGCTCCAATTATAAAAGACCTCTCTTCGATGAATTCATATGCCATCGCAAAGGCAAAATTCAAAAGCAGCATCCTTCAATGCATGGATGACCTAGAGAACGCAGAAGAGAAAATTATTTTTGTTGCCTGTGCTAGCGAATTACAAATCTGGGACAAGCCATATCCACGAGAATTTGAAGCAACTGTTGACGGGCGAGTTGAGGAAAAATTCGAGTTGGTTTTATCAATAGATAACTTCCCTGAATCAAACATTGTTCTTCTTCTGGACAAAACAATTAAAGATGCAAAAATGTCGCTCAACCCAAATATCGATAAAAAGCTGGTAACCTCAAACTTATCCGGACTTAGTCCAAAAACAATTATAAAATTTATAAATTCAGCAATTCAAAGAGCAAAAAGTGATTTGAGAACCAATATTGAGCTCTCAGACTTTGATTTTTCATACATAGAAGAGGTCGACAAAAAGCCAATTGCCACTCCAACATTGAAGGGTAATGCGCTCTTTGGCTATGGAACCAAGGCCTTTTCGAGTGGAGAACTGGAGCAAAATTTTTCAAACACTGTAATTCCACAAAATCTGAGAGAAAAATTGGATCGCCTGGTTGAATTCATAAAAAATCCAAAAAAGTTTGAAGACCGAGGTGTTTGCGTCCCATTGGGCATAATTTTATTTGGAAGTGCTGGAAACGGTAAAAAATCGATTGCTCGAGCAATTGCAGGCCAAGCTGGAGCCGGCTTTTTGGAGGTTGACTGTTCAAAATTCCCAGGCAAATTTCCTGATCTTTTAACCATGACCTCAAGACTTGGAAAACCAGTTGTCTTGCTCCTTGACGGCATAGATGCCTTGAATAAAGATAGT
>CAYTZU010000040.1:0-8843 GCA_964442725.1 uncultured Pseudomonadota bacterium | reverse complement strand
GTTGTTTTCAACGGCCTCTTTTTTTGCCTGACTAAGGATTGTAAAAACCTGCTCTTCGGTTAAAAATTTTGGCAGGGGTTTTGGTAGCTTTGGAGAGCAGAGTGAGGATAGGTTTAAATTTATCGAATAATTCTGACGCAGGAAAACTGAAAAAGTTCGAAGTGCTGCAAGTCGCCTGGCCACCGTTGCCGGGCTTAGGCCTTGTTTGATTTGATTTTGTGAAAATTTTTCAAAATCACGAATTTTAAGCGTTTGGACAGTGATTTTGCGCTTGTTCAAATAATTTAGAAAAAACTCTAAATCTTTGCAGTAGGCCGAGCAGGTATTGAAAAGCGATCGCCGTTGCCCAGCCAAAAAGAATTTGAACTGCTCGATTATTAATTCGGCCAAAGTGAAAACCCCCTCAACACGAATTATAAAGATTGGGTCTTGAATCTGATGAGATAATAAACCTAAAAAATTAAAAATAAAAATTTATTTACTTTCAAAGTTATCTTATTAGTGTTGGAGGCACCAATGTCGAAGGGGCTGGTGGCGGCACAAACCAAGCAAAGGGCAAAGGTTTGGGTTTTGGCGCGCAGACAGGAGATATTGCTTTCATAGGTCTATTGTCATTACCTACGCGGAGATTCCTAACTTGCGGTCTCACTCTTTGATTAATTTGGCCATCTTTTCGTGAACGATTGGCATGAGCACGACCAATTTTTTGCGCAGCTTGAGGCTCAATGTTGTTTGGCAAACCTTGAATTTCAATAAAGCTAAGCTTCCAGTAATCTCTGTAATTTATTTTCAGCGGCCTAATTTTGCCCTTGTAAATCTTATAGTCTATGCGAGTTGGATTGTAAAAAATATAACCCTTCGGCGAACTTTTTTCTGAAGAAATAAAGCTAACTCCATTGGGAAAGGCCCTCAAAACCCCAGGTCGCACCAGAAATCTTTTAACTAAGACTCCACCTTGGCAATTACGAAAACAAGATATTTCTACATCGCTTTTTCTAAGGATTATTGAAAATCTGTTTCCCTGAACCATTGCTTGAACCGAGACAGTTTCATAAAGGCAAAGTGCCAAAAGAAAAAATTTAATCGATGAGCAAAATTTAAAGTATGCAGAGTTCATGTCTGTCTTGTTGCTTTATAAATCAAAAGACTAATTCATCAACCCCTCAAGTATTAAAAATTTTCTTGAACTGGACAAAAGCACCTATTTAAAAGCACAAAAAATCGATTTTAGTTTCGAATTAACAGTTTTTGATAAAAAACGCATTACACATAGAAAAGAGAGGGGGTTTTGTCTCTCCCCCTCCGAAAATGCCCATTTTAATATGATTTTGCTGCAATAATTCGCTTCTTTGATGGCTTTTTGCAGTAAAAGCAGTGATTTGAGCTGCTCTCATTTTCCACAATTACCCTTGCCGAGGCTTTGATCTCTTTGAGCTTTGCCTCGCATTCCGGGTCAGCGCACCAGAAAACCTTATAAAACCCTCTTTTTTCTTCCAATGCGGCAGAAAGTTCCTCAAAGGTATCGGCCTGGTAAATGTTTTCGGCCAAAAAGCTCCTTGCGCGCTCAAGCATTAAATCGTGAATTTGCCCAAGCGTTTTTTGAGCCACCTCGACTACATCATCAAGTTTTACCGAAAACTTGCCTTTCTCATGGTCGGAAATTTTGATTCGAGGAGCAAAGAGGCATCCTCCGGCCTCAAGATCCTTTGGCCCGACCTCAATTCTTAAAGGAATACCTTTCAACTCAGACTCATAGAATTTGTTGCCAGGCGTTTTTGTCTGGTCACAGTCAATTTTTACTCGAAGTCCAGCCTTTTTGAGCTCAGAGGCAATTTTGTCCGCATAATCAAGGATTACCGATGACTGTTCAGCAGTTTTGAAAATTGGAACGATAATTATCTGAATTGGAGCGATTTTTGGTGGCAAAACGAGTCCAGCCTGGTCTCCATGGATCATGACCACGGCCCCGATGCTTCGCGTAGTCCAGCCCCAACTCGTGCACCAAGGGGTCTTTAATTTGCCTTGAGGATCTTGGAAGGAAACCCCAAAGGCTCGAGGAAAGCTTTCAGCCAAAAGGTGACTTGTGCAAAGTTGAAGCGCTCGGCCGTCCTGCATCATTGCCTCGAGCGTGAGCGTCGTGTGAGCTCCGGCAAATTTTTCTGAATCAGTCTTTGGTCCAGCGATGGCAGGAATTGCCAAAAAATCCTGCGCAAAAGCTCTATAAATTTCTTGGTGTCTGAGGGCGGTTTGCCAGGCCTCTTCTTGGGTTTCATGCGCTGTGTGACCTTCCTGCCAGAAAAACTCAGTTGTGCGCAAAAAAGGCCTCGAGCGCATTTCCCAGCGCACAACGTTGGCCCATTGATTAATTTTGAGCGGCAGATCTCGATATGACTTTATCCAGCGAGCAAACATTGAGTAGAAGAGCGTTTCCGATGTTGGTCTGACGACAAGCGGTTCCTCTAGCTTTTTACCTCCTGCGTGCGTGACAACAGCCAACTCGGGAGAAAAGCCCTCCACATGCTCCTTTTCCTTAGCCAAAAAAGACTCTGGGATGAAGAGTGGAAAACAGGCATTTTGAACGCCCTCTTCCTTTATTTTAGAATCTAGTTCTTTGACGATGTTTTCCCAAATGGCCCATCCGTAAGGGCGAATTACATTGCAGCCTTTAATTGGACTTTCATCGACCAATTCGGCCTTATAAATTACATCATTGTACCAGGCAGAAAAATCCACCGTGTCTTTAACTTTCTTCTCACTCACTACAAAATTCCATAGGAATCAATAGGTAAAAGCTTTTCAATAAAGCTTAATGTTTTTGCGACTTCTTGCAATTGTAAGATCTTAGCCGTTCTTTTTGTGACTTTTATCTAAGGTTCCTTTAATTCGATCAATAACCGATTTACAATCCTTAATGCTCAGCAAATATCCATCTCCTGAAGAATCTTTTCCGACTTCTTTTTGTTTCTTTTCAAGCTCCAGCATCTCTTTTTCTAAATCAGTCTTTATCCTCTCTAGCTTCTCTAAATCTTGCCCTTCAAGTCCTTGAAAATCAGGTTCACCTTCTTCAACAAAATATCGGCCAAGAGCTCTCAGACAATCTTGAATTCCTTGGCTTGGAGCGCTTCCCAATGAATCCATAAAATAAATATCGACGGAGTCTCCTTTTTTTGTATAAACAGCACTGACAAAATGGTCGTAATTGACATCTGGTCTAAAACTCAAAAATATTGGTTTGCGTCCAGCCCTAAATTCTCCAAGCATTTCTGACGTTATTCCTGAAGTTCCTTCACTCAAAGTACCTAGAACAGAAGGAGCAAACTCATCGGAAGCTAGAAACTGTTGTAGAGATCCAATACCTTCTAAGTTTAAGTAATGTTTAAAAATGAGGTCTGAAACAAAATTCTCTATTCCGTCATCACGTAATCTAATAGGCTTTCCTTTGTCTGGTTCTTCCGCTTTTAACCATGAAATGAAAGCCTTTAATCTTTCTTTGTCCTTAATTTTATCCTTATCAAGAGAGTCAAGAAGTATATCTTTATGTTCAACAAAAAAAGGATCACATAAGAAGGCATCATCGTCGTGATTTGTATACCCTCCCCTAGCAACCAGATCGATTCCTTCCTTGAGAATCTTAAATCTATCATCAACTATGAGCGAAATAATTGCTTCTTGTTCGATAGATTGAGGAGTTTCAAGTTTTTTGTTTTTATCAAACCAATTAATTAATGCAGTAATAGATGAAAACAATCCCTTATCCTGAAGTCTTTCTATATTTCTTTTCTCAGCTTCTTTGTATTTGTCATATCCATTCTTATGTTCATATGTCTTTCCTTGAGAAGCGGCTTCTTGGGCTTTTTTGATTTCTGCGGCTTGATATCCTTCAATCCTTTTTAGTTCTGCATCACGAGCCCTTTTTTTAAACTCGCTTTCAAAGTCAGGATTATTTATCAGAGCATCAGCCAAAGCCCTGAAATCATCAACTAATTCTGGAGCCGATTTCATCGCTGCTTCCAAAGATTCTTTGTTCAATCCTTTTTCCCCAGAGTCTAAAGCTGTCTGGTTTGCAAGGAAGGTAGCCGCAAGTGAATATGGCCTGCATGTTGCCAATTTCTGACCCGGTACTTTTACACAAATAACTTTGATTCTTTCCACTGCTGATTTAACGAAAAGCGAAATTAAGGATTTTGCATTGCTGGATAAACTTATCCGCTTGTAATGACCTACATTCAAGGTTTTAGGCTTATTGTTACCACTGTTTTGATTTTCTCCTAACGTTTGACTATCTGTATCGACCAAATCACGGAATATTCTACTCTTGCCTATGTAAAGTCCTACCAAAAAACCTCCAATGACGGTTGCAATGGCAGAAATCTCAAAGGCGTGTTTGCCAATCCACCAGCCCCAACTTCCGCCCTCATTACGGGCAAGGTCATTGTCTGAAAAAAACAAAAATGCATGCTTTAAATTTCGCAAAAAGATCAAAACATCTTTGGCAATTGGGTCGATTTGGAGCTCTAAATCATTGCCAATACGATTTTCGAGGAAGTAAACCATATCTTTTATAATATCGACCGATTCATCGTCACATTTTCCAGCTCTCATCAACTCTTGGGTCAAATACTTGATCAATTTGTGTCGCGGGGCCTTTTGATAAAGAATTTGGAATTGGTCGACTAAGTTATCGAAAATTGCCTGCTCACAATTGAGCTCACCAAAGTCCAACATTGTTTTAGAGGCTGACTTTTTCCAACGCTCTTGACGCTTGGCAATCGCCTCTGGATCGGACTTCTTACTCTTTTTTGAAAGGCAAAAAGTCGGACAAAATCCGATAACGCTCATGACAGAAAAGAAACAAAATAAGATTTTTAATTTGAAGAAATTTTTCACGCCAAGTCCATTTTTAAATACAAAGCTGCTCAGTTAAAAAAGTATAAAAAATTGACCATAAGTTCAAACGGGACCTCTCAAAAGAGGCAAAAACCAAAGTTTTTGATGTTTTCAGCTCTCTTTATAAGGTTTAAAAGTAATTTCTTGGCCAGTTGTTGGACCTTGATTGGCTGCCGGTGCTGGAATTGGTGATGGATTTTGGACAGTGGTCGTTGGAGCAGCCGGTGTTGGTGCAGGACTGCTCGCTGCCGAGGTTGTAGTTTGGGCTGGTGGATTGGTAGGAGCTGGCGGCATTTGCGTTGATGTTGTTGTAACTGCGGGCGGAGTTGGACTTTGAGGAGCTTGGATCTGTTGATTTTGAGCGCTTTGTACCGGCGCTGAAGTAGCAGGATTTTGTACTGAGGCTACAGCCTGAGGAACTTGATTCATTTGAACAGAAGGCGCCGGCGTTTGTACAGCGGTCACAGGAGCTACTGGGGTTGTCAAAGATTGGGTTTGAGTTGAACCTTGAACTGACGAAGGAGTCGGGAGAGCTTGAACTGCGGAGGGGGTTGTGGCCACCGCCTGAGTTTGTGCGGGCGTCTGGGGCACTGGAACTGGCAATGGAGCTGAACTTGAAGTAGTCGTTGGCTGCGTCGTTGTGGCGGCAGGAATTACCGCTTGTTGGGGTGCCGTAGTTGCCGTCTGTGCTGCCTGCGTTGTTTGTAAGGGAACTGCCGCCGGTGTTGCTGCCGCTATCGGACTGGCCGAAGTTTGAGCTGGGTTTTGTGCGGCCGTTGGAGCAGAAGTTTGAGGCGTTGTTAAATTTGTAGCTTGTGTAGGGGCATTTGTCACTGGTGTTGTTGGAGCGGGAACTTGAGCCTGTGATGTTGGCGCTGATGGAGGCACTGTTTGAGGGCTTTGAGCTGGAACCGGTGCTGGCGCTGAATTTTGCGTCGATGCTGCCTGAGGCACCTGAGTAGCTTGATTTGTTGCTGTAGGCTGAACTGTCGGAGTCGGTGCTGGCGCTTGCGCTTGGACAGGCTGGGTTCCATCCAAATTCTGCCCTGAGATCAAATTGTGTTTTCGTTCTTTAAAACCAGAAAGCGTTCGAACATCTTGGCTGTGGAGAGTTATCGTCCAATCCTCGATTTTGGCCCCGGCCTGAATTATTGAAAAGGCGTCAAAGAAATATTCCAGACCTTTTTGATAAGTTTCTGTTGGGCAGGAGAGCATTGTCCAAGCCGTTACGCCGTTTTCCGGTGAGGTCAAACGCAGACCGTCCATGGCTTGATAGGTTTTGCGTTTAATTTCGGCTTTCAAAATGGCCTTGATCTCGATTTGCGGCCCACTGGCATCCTCTTTGATGTCTTTATAATTAAACAGAGAAACTTTGTTTGTTGATTTTGTGCTCAAAAATGGAGAAAGTTTGGAATCATTGATTTCGGCAATTTTACTTTCTCCATCGGCTCCTTCATGCGAAATCCTTAAAAATTGTATTGTTTGATCTGGCAAGGCTCCAAAATAAACGATCGCCGGCAAGGTATCGAAAAAGTCATTGGTCAATTTTTCAAGTGGAGTCTCGGCATTTTTATCAAGGCTTCGGGCTCTGATTTTTAGCTCTCGCTCAAGGCCTTTTCCATTCCAATAATTGCTCGATTCATGATTTCCGCGAATGTAAAAAACGTTTTCTGGGTTATTCAAAATGAGCCTGGCAACAACGCTGACCGTCTCCATGATGAAGGCTGAGCGACTTATCACGTCACCCATAAAAATGAGGTAATAATCGGGATTTGTAACTTTGAGATTTTCATCAATGATTCCCAGTTTTACCAATTCCCTCAAATTACGAGAAAGCGAATGGAAAGCCCCCTGAACATCACCCCAGACGACGATTTTGGTGTTTTGAGTAGCGTTAACTTTTAAAACAAAAGTTCCTGTGTAATTTTTGGCTTTGCCGGCCTCGAGTAATTTTTCGAGGAGATTTTTGTAAGTCAAGACGCCCCACGGCAGGCCCTTTCCAATCCCAAAAAAAGAGGCAAGCCTTTTAAACTTTGATGCAAAAAATCCTATTTTCTGTGATTTATAAAAGGCGGTGTAATCGGGCTTATCAAGATTTGAATTCTCCATTGTGATCGATTTTTCGTCAAAGTACTTGGCGTAAGCTTCGATTTCCTGGAGCGTTTTAAAACCATCGGAAACTTTGTAGCCAGGAATCAATAAAAGCGCAAAGATTGGGAAAATTAAGAAAACTATTAAAATTGCGATTTTAATTAAATTGTCTTTCAAAAAAGCTGAAAGAAAGCCTTCCTTTTTTTCTGCCACGAAATTTTAACCATTTTTTAGTCGAATTATGAGTTCATTTTGAGCAGCATTTTTGCACAGAAGACAAAAGTGGAGCTAGTATTTAAATGTGTTAATGGTCAACAAAAATTACACCACCAAGAGTTGTTAACCCGATAACGCCACAACAACATACGCATCCACATGTAAGAAAAAGCCTCTAGCCAAAAGTCTTTTGACTTTTTTGAAAGTTTTTTCCAAGTTTGGCACATTTTTGATAAGGCAAAGCAATTTTGAGCTAAAAATATGGGTTTTTAAGGTTCATTAAACTAAGAATCGCTTAGTTTTCTTGCATTTAAGGCTAGGCTACTTAATCCAATCACTCCACCCAGACCGCTTAGTGTTAAGAGCGACCCGCCCACAGACAGGATTCCACAAGTTATGTTAAATAATCTCTTATATTTTCTATATCTTTTGTGAAATCTATAAAGCTTATAGGTCCCAAAGAGCACGAGTGGCCCCAATACCAGAAAAACTACAAATTTGGGCAAGTTAGAAGATGCAATTTTATTTGATAATTCGATCGATCCAATGACCTCTTCTATGTTTTTCCCTTCGGTAAATGTTGAATTTTGCGCAAACGATTTCATTGATGAAAGCAGTTCGTTAACAACTTGCAATTTGTTTGGCAGGTTATTAACCCAATTAATTAAGTCTTTAATAGGATTTATGCCAAGTGGCTAGCGGGCTGGCCCTTGTGTGGCAGCCCACGCGTGGTCAAAACAAATCAAAAGGCTCATGGCAAGAAATAATTTTAAAAGTCGGTGGCTTGAGCGATTCATTTTTCTCAAAAACTATCAATTTTTAGTTTTTCCAAGTGGATACTAACATAAATTAGCAGTTTTTTAGCTTTGAAAAAATGGCAAGGCAATTTTGAGCCAAAAATAAGGTTTTTCATTAAAACAGTTTACTTTGGCGCAATGGCCTGTTCTAAGAACCTTTTGTTTCGGGCCATGGAAAAACAGAGCCATAATCCAGCCAAACCACAAATAGTAACCACCCCGCCTAGAGCCATTTCTACTTGTAGGAGGACTTTTTCAAGCTTTTTATGCTTTGGGTTTTTAAATGATTTTGAGTCACATTTTCTATAAGCTTTATATGAAATGAAGACGACAACTGACCCAAAAACTGTAAAAAACACGGCAAGTGGCCATTGTTTAATATCTTTATCGAGCTTTTTGATCGTATCGATGACTTCTTGCCTATCCTTCCTGATTTGCTCTAGTTTTTGCATAAATCGCGCTTGTGAGTCTAAAATTCCTGAAACTTCTTGGGTCTGCTCCAGGGCAACATTTATCATCTTCAGCGTAGTGTCTAAATCTTCTTCAGTTTTACTTTTTTCCACAATACCAAAGTCTCTTCTGACTTGAATTAAAGCCTATAGTGCATTGCTTACTTTTGTTCTAGTCTCGATTAACCATGCTTCGTTGTCCTTGATTTGATCATGGTTTTCTAATGGTTGTAAGCTTGCAAATTCATTCAATGCCTTTTGTGCATTTTCTATCCTTTGTTCAAGCGTGACCTCTGATTGCTTGCCTGCCCAAGTTTGGCCAACAAATGTTAAAAGGCTCACCAATAGACACGTTTTAATTATTTGCTTGATTTCCATGAGTTTTTTGTAAATTTAGCATCTT
>CAYTZU010000039.1:0-8853 GCA_964442725.1 uncultured Pseudomonadota bacterium | reverse complement strand
ATTTTTAAACTCAATTTCAAAGACCAAAATTGTAAAGAAAGAAATTATCTCAAGCAAAATTGGAATGCTCGCTGAAAAGATCAAAACACTTGTTGTAACGATCAAAAAACGAGCTCACGATGATGGGAAACTTTATGGTTCAGTTGGCGTTGATGATGTTGTCGCTGCACTCAAAGAAAAAGATATCACAGTCAACAAAAAACAAATTGATATTGAAAAAACGATCAGAAATGTTGGTGAGCACACAGTTATTGTCAAACTAAGCTCGAAATTTAAACCAATCTTGAACATTAAAGTCGTTGAAGATAAATCAGCACAGCACAAAGCCCATTAATTTGAATATTTTTTAAGGAAAATTGTTCATGTGTGCCCAATTGGTGACCAAGGCTGCACCAAAAGAAATTGAGTCACTTTTAGGGCAGGAGCTGCCTTTTAACCTTGAGGCGGAGAAGGCTTTAATCTCCTCTGTTCTCCTCGATAGCTCATGCATGAATTCGATCACAGAAAAACTTGCTCCAGTCGATTTTTATCACCGGGCGCACAGAACAATTTTTGAGATATTTTTTGAACTTTCAAAGGACAATGGGCAAATTGACTTAATCATCCTGCACGAGATCCTTTCAACACGAAAATTGCTTGAAGAGTGCGGAGGGCTGGATTATTTGCTCGAACTGCAGGAATATGTGCCCTGCCTAAGTTTGCTCGATCAATACATCAAAATTGTGCGAGGGCGGGCAACGCTGCGAAATCTGATAATTTCAAGCTCAAACATCATCAGACTTTGTTACAATTCTCAAGGCCAAACGGTTGAAAACATCCTAGACAAGGCTGAAAATGAGATTTTCCAACTTTCAAACAGAACAAGCACAAAGTCATTTTTCAAACTAAGCGACCTTTTAAAATCGACCTTTGAGCGACTTTCAAAAATCAGTGAAAAAAAGGGCGATATCACTGGAATTCCGACTGGTTTTTTTGAGTTCGATCAGTTCACATCCGGACTTCAAAACGGCGACCTAATAATTTTGGCGGCCAGACCTTCGATGGGAAAGACGGCACTGGCCTTAAACTCCGCGGTCAACGCCTGGAAGGCCGGTTACAAGGTTGGAATTTTCTCTCTTGAAATGTCCTGCGAACAGTTGGTTTTGCGAATGATTTCGGCCGAATCGGGGATTTCGCACCAAAAAATACGAAACGCCAACATTTCCTCAGAGGAGTGGATTGAACTGATAAACACGGCCTCTCGAATGGATCAGGCAGAAATTTACATAGACGACACGCCGGCAATTTCGATCATGGAGCTCCGCGCAAAAGCGCGCAGATTAAAGCGCAAACACAATATAAATTTTATAATAATTGATTATCTCCAACTGATCGTTGGCGACCAAAAATCTGAGAACCGAACGCAGGAAATTTCAGGAATTTCACGGGCATTAAAGGCTCTTGCCAAGGAACTGGAAATTCCAATTCTTGCGCTCTCGCAGCTTTCACGCTCGCTGGAAAACCGCATGGATAAGCGACCGATCCTCTCCGATCTCCGTGAGTCGGGAGCAATCGAGCAGGATGGCGATGTAATCTGCTTTATTTATCGCGATATAATTTACAACAAGGAATCGCAAACTCCCGAGCTGGCCGAGTTGATCATTGGCAAGCAACGAAATGGACCAACTGGTACCGTTGGACTGCGATTTGATGGTAGTCTGACGCGCTTTGATAATTTGGAATGATTTAAAAATTTATAGAGATCACTTTGGACAAAGTTATTTTGGGAATCGATCCGGGCCTGAGAGTTACAGGATTCTGTGTTTTAAAGCTTTCCGGCAAAACGCCATCGGCAATTGATCTTGGTTTTTTAGACCTAAAAAATGTAAAGAGCGTGTCAGAGCGGCTTTTGATATTCGAAAATTTTTTAATCGATAAAATCAAGGAACACAACGTCACTTGTATAAGTCTTGAAACACCATTTTTAGGCAAAAACGCAAGGAGCTTTTTGACTCTTGGATATTTGCGTGGAATAATGCTTTTAAACGCTCAAAAATTTAACCTCGAAGTGCTTGAATATGCGCCAACAACGGTTAAAGTTTCGGTTACAGGCTACGGCGGAGCTTCAAAGGAGCAGGTCGCTCGAACGATTGGAATGTTCTTCCCTCAAATTTTAAAGCTCAAGCAAACGGCCGTTCCCGATGTCACCGATGCCCTGGCCGTGGGGCTTTGCGGCCTTTGGCAAAGCGAAAGCAAGATGGCTTAAATAATTTAATTCCTGTCCGAGCTCATGAAAGCCCTTATTATAGGGCTTTTAGTTTTGTTACACATTAAAAATTATTAGAGCTGTCTTTTGCACCAAGAACCGCCTTTCCTATCCAACAATGAAGGAAAGGTACTTCCTAAATATGATGAATAAGCAAAAGGATTTGTTTTACACAATTTTTGTTTACCGTTCTCGTCTGTAATGTCTTGAGATTTCTTTAGTGGTGGCGTAAAACGACATGCCTTGCCGTTTGCGTCAAAACATATTCCCTCATGTTCATTTAAATCCTTAGCTTTTTGTATAAAACTCTTTCTAAATAAAAATAGACCTAACACACTTAAAACTGTCAGACCAACACCTGCAAATCTAGCTATTTTTATTGTTCGTGGCTGTTTTTTTGTTCTACCACCAAATTCATGTTTGTTTTTATTATTTTTCCACTGCTGATATTGCGCTTGTAAGAGTGGAAAAATGCCGACTGCACTTGATACAAGTCCAAGAGCCAAGGCAATGGCCAAAACTGTGTGACCAATGACAAATTTGCGCAAATGGTTGTTTGACCCACAAATAAACAATCTATAATTCAAAGATGTATCAACAAATCCTCGAACCGTGTTAATTTTTACGTTATTCAAATAGCCTTCTTCTTTCTTTAATTCTTCCACAGCGTCATTGAGAGGGCCCATGGTTGGACACGAAGTTCTCGCCCATCGCTCAAGCATTAAGCTCATTGCGTCTCGCTCAAGCTCTTTTGTTGTTTTTTTTGGCGCAGGGCTTGGACTTTTGTCCTTTGGTGGATTTAAATCGCTCGAAACTTGAGTTAAAAAGGCTTTAAAAGCCTCTTTCTCAGACAATGGAGGGGATGGTGGTGGGCAACAAGCCGCCACTAGATCAAATGATCCAAAACCACAAAGCAAAAAAATAAGAGTTTTTTGTAAAAAATCTTTTATTATCATTTTTGAGCACCATAAAAACCTTTGCCTGCAATCTGATCTTGCATGAGTTCTGCTAAAATTTGCGAAGAAAATAATGTTACAAACACAGCACTTTCCTTTGTCATCTCTTTGTGCAGATCAAAGAGAACTTCAGCCAGTGATTTTTTGATTAGCAAAGATATCCATTCCGATTTGTTAGTAACTGAAACATCCTTGAAATAAGACTTTATTTTCTCTAAATCTTGATCTGAAAAAGTTTGAGTGAAGGCTGCATCTCCAAATTTTTTGAAATCATCTTTTGAAAATGGTTCATCCTTTTTAGCCTTGAATTCTTCAATTACAGAACAGATGGCTTTAATCTTTTCAGTAATCCTTTCTTTGACCATTTCAACGATATCCGATTTCAAAGTAAAATCTTCACGAGGAAATGGGATTAAAAAAACTGTTTCCACAAACTCGCCTTTTGTCTTGGGAAACTCTAGCTTCGGCTTTGCTTCAGTGGTCGACATTAAAGTAGGAAAAGTCAAAAAACTTACGCTCAAAAATGCCAATTTTAGATGTTTAAACATTGCAGACTCCATAAGCAATCAAGTTATTGGTGCACTTAATAAAATTATTTTATTGATTTAAGAAAATCATCGCTCCTAAGGGATTCTTCAAGAGTAATTTTTGTTTTTGTTAAAAGCATTCCAATTTCTATAAATTCCCTCTCTGTCTTTGATTGCCTTCCCGTAGCAAACAAAATTGCAAGGAATGCCTCTTCAAGGCATGAAATTGCAAATTCAGATCTTTTTTCTAGAGGAACATCTTTCAAACTCAAAGTTATTTTTGAGCGCTCCTCTGAAGAAAGCACTTTCAATGAATCTAGTTCAGCACGGTCCTTGTCATTGAATTGCTCATCCTCTTTTTCATTTATTTTTTTAATGAAATCAAATGTTTTTTTTACTCTATTAAAAAAAATTTCCGCCAAGATGTTGATAATTTCTAGCTTGGACTCTTTATCTAAATTCGCTTTCGTCGTATACATCTTAACGAATTCACCTTTTGTTCCAGTAAAATCGCTCTTATTTGGATTTTCTTGCGTTTCCTTACCTGCAATCAAGTCACCAGGTCCGAAAAACCCAAAAAATAGTACCAAAACCGCTAATTTCAAATTCTTAAACATTTAAAACTCCTGAATAAAACTATTTTATCAGCACTTACATCTGCCAAAATATTTCAAAAAAAAGGCATTGTCGAACGCCTTAGGCCATAAAGAATAAAAGGGCCTAGAAATTGACCTTTCTAAGCCCTTTACATATCAAAAATTAACTATTTGGCACAAACTGTATTAATGACTTTATATTCGGTTATTACCAAATTTAAGCCGCAACCTTCTTTGCTACATCGCCAAAGAACCCTTTACTGGCTAGCTGAGCCTGAGTCACGAATTCTACGTAGGGCAAAACCTCCATTGCAAATACAAGAGCATCTGCTGCATTTTTATCTTTAGAAAAGGCTGCCACAGCCTCTATAAAACCATGATTTATATAATCAGACGTGATTTTTGATCTTTCTTCAACTGGGTAATCCTTTAAAAAAACCTCTAATGTTTCACAATCAACCGCAGGAATTTCTTTTGCTCCTAAAGCGGCTACTGCTTTGCTCAAGAATGAACTCCTACACAAATAAGCTTCTAACTCGTCTTTTGACGATAAAGTCTTATTTGCCCTCTTAATTTCTTTAATTAAAGTGCATATTTCTCGCAGGAATTGAGTGTAATGCCTTTTAAAAATTTCAATCATTTTATAGTTTTTATCGGTCTGGGCTAAACTAAAAGGAGTTCTTTCTTTAAAATAGGATGAACTCTCATCATGTTTGAGATATTTTTCTCCTAAAAGACGAAAAAATACGTCTTCATAACATTTAAGAGAATCTCTATTTTTAAGATAAAAAGGTAGCTGATCAGGACTTTCATCTTTAGAGACTAATGGTTCCGCCCCAACAAATTGGAAATTGGCAATGCTGATAACGAATGTTAAAAGCATGATTTTTTGTGCGTTCTTGAAATTCATTGAACCCCCCCCCTTTTTAACTCAATCCAATGCTCATATAAATCAGTGTAATTAAAGCCTAAATGTCTGTCGAAAGGGGCTGCTTTTAGGTGCAAATTTATTAGGAAAAATGAGATTTTGATTAAAAAACGTGCAAAAATAAAAATCTTTCAAGAACCTAAAACTTTAACTTGTTGCCATAAACAAGGCCATATTTCCAATGCCGCTCAAAAGCTTGTTTAAAGCCTTGATTTTGATCGACTTGATATTTCTCAAAACATCACTTCGTTTAAAAAACTCCTCCTTTATAGCCTCAAAAAGCTCTTTCTGGCAAACTGAAATCACATCAAAACCGCGATCATTTTCCGATCCAAGGCGCTTGATAATCAAATCGCCATCTTGAGAGCAGGCAAATTTTATGATAAATCGGCTTTCCATAAGCCATGGCTGATCAATCATGGTTGAAAAAACAACGATTGGAACCGGACGAATACAAAGGCGATTGGAAATGCCCTCCCAACAGATGTACCAAAATTCAAGATGCCGAGGGCCGCTGATTTCTGGAACTGGAATGATACTTTGGCCAGAAACCAAGTTGCTAATTCTAGATTTTATCCAAGATCGTTCAATATTTCCTTCATTTAATCCAGAATCAAAGCATTCTTTGCTATGAGGTAAAATTACATTGATTTGCACAAGCCTTAAGCCATCACCTCTTGAAAATAATCGATTGCCCTTTGCTGCAATATGTTCCAGAACAAAACGGTCACTGCAACGATTTTTCGTAGAAATCATGTCCAAATTTTGAATATTGTCACCATTGGAAAACAGGCTGATGACATGCAAAAATGCATCGCAGAAAATGAGTGGCCAGGTCTCCGGTTGAATTGGCGAGGCAACCAAATAAAGTTGGTCGACAAGAGGCCCATCGTCAACACTTTTTTGAGGCTTGAATAGCCAATTGTCCATTCCATAGGGACTTTTGCCAATAGAGTCTTCATAATTGTCTGGAATCTTTGAAATCAGCTGATCAAATTTTTCTTCAGCCTCTTTTCCAAAACTTTCTAAATCAAATTCAGAGTAAAATTTGGCGGCGCTCATTCCACGACTTTTTGCACAAGCCCATCCAAGGTTTAGCGCAACGTTTCCGCCATGACTGTGGCAGAAAAGCCTTACACAAACTTTAGCCTTGGACTTTTTTGATTTCAGAAATTTGTCTACACGATCTTTTTCAAAGGATATTGCATTAAATAAGGCAATTCCAGCCTCTCGTCGCGCCTGAGCATTTAAAAGCCCACTCCATCCAAAAAGATAGTCAATGCTATGGATTTTTTTATCAGGCCTTAATTTTTTATTCTTTTCACGTTCAATGGAATCAAATGAGCGCAGAATCGGTAGCAAAGCTAGATCTTCAAGCTCTTTGAGTGATTCCTCTGGACCATCTAATTTTGCTCTGAAAAAACCTTCATAATACATCAGTGAAGTTTCAAAGACCGACTTGATCTGTTTCCTCATAAAGTCACGAACTAATTTTTCATGAATCGAGCCTCTTAAATCTTTGTCCCAGAAAGAGGTGAAAAAATTTAGAGGGATGGTCCCAACTTCATAAGTTCCATGGATAAAAACATTGAGCACAATTTCATCAAGCGATTTTACATCTTTAATCTCTTGAGAAAAATCCTCAATGCTGCCGGGCAGAATTTCCTTCAAACTTCCAGCCAAAACCATCCCTGAAATAGTAGTGCATAGGCCTAAAAACAGACCCTGCCAAATTACTCTAAAATTTCGCGTTTTATAAAACATTTAATACCTTTAAACAAAGTTATAATTAAACCCCAATCAAATCAGCGCAAAACTTCTGAAAATAATTCATATATTGGTTTTTTTATTAATCTATGCTTAAATTTCGAGCTAAGCAAACGGGGCCCGCAATTAAGTACTAAAATTGAAATAAAATAGTGTCTGAGAGAAGAAAGAATCAACCAACAAAACAAACAGGGCCTAAAACCATTCTTTTGGCCGCCTACAATGCGCAAAGCTGCGAACTGGATGAACAAGGCTTTATTCAAGAATTTATAAGTCTTGTAAATACGGCCCAAATCGATTATTTGGCCATTTTTCCAGTTAAAATTAGACGTTCAATTGCCTCACATTTTTTAACCAAAGGCAAGTTGGAAGAGTTTGCCAAGCTTTGTCAGGACAAAGAGGCCGAGCAGGTCATCTGTTCACTCCAACTCTCGCCGCTTCAGAAGCGAAATTTGGAAAATCTGACCGAATGTTCATTTTTGGACAGAAATGACCTAATTTTGGATATTTTCAAAAAAGCTGCCGTTTCGGCCGAAGGTCGTGTCCAGGTCAAAATGGCTGAAATTGAGCTCATGAAGACCAGAATGTCCGGCCAAGGCCAAGAAATGGGCCAACAACAGTCTGGAGCGATGGCTCGAGGTCCTGGAGAAACGCTCAAAGAGTACAGAAAGCGCTTCTACAAACGCATTTACTCTCAGGCCAAAAAAGAGCTCGAGGTCTTGCAAAAAGCTCGTGAAACACAGCGCAAACAGCGCCTCAAAACAGAAAAACCGATCGTTGCAATCGTTGGATACACAAACGCTGGAAAGTCACATTTAATCAATGCATTGACCGGCAGCAAAACTTTGGTTGAGGACAAGCTTTTTGCCACGCTTGACACAACGACCAAGGAGCTTTTCCTAGCCCCTCCCAACAAAAGTGTTTTGATCTCCGACACAATCGGTTTTATAAGCAATATTCCGCATAATTTGATCGAGGCCTTCAAATCAACGCTCGACGAACTTCAATACGCTGATTTGCTTCTGCAGGTCATTGATTTGAGTAACCCGGCCTGGGCCGACCAGATCAGAATTGTTGGCAAAACACTCGAAGAGATCGATGTTTTCAAGCCTATGATCTTTGTCTTTAATAAAATCGACAACGTTCCGACCAAAGAATTAACGCTTTTGAAAAAGGAACTTTCGTTTTCTGATTTAAAACCGAATGTCTTCATCAGCGCCAAAAAAGGCACAAATCTACAGGCGCTCAAGCAACTGATCGAAAAATTGATCTTTGATAAAAAGACATCGAAGAAGATTTGAGATATAAACTTTACCGAAAAAATAAGGTGGAAGAACTATAAAATAGTCCTTCCACCTTTGAATTATTTAACAAAACTTATGTTGTTGTAGGATGAAAAGCGTTAATTGGTTCAGCCACAAGAGGCATTAGAATTGCTGAAATCACTGATTTTACAAATCTGTTGTACTTTGCGGTTTTGCCGTCTTCAGCAAATCGTTTTGCCCAATATTTTGAAAGAAACTTAGCTACAAAACCAGAGCTAGATTTGCAAATAAACTTTGTAAATAGTTTATTTACGCCTCTCTTACCATCTTCACCTTCATTCGTAATGTTTAAAAAGACCATATCATCACAATCAACTTTATCTAAAAGGCTTTTGCCTGCATCACAAACTGGTTGAAAGACTGAGTCTTCACCGATGTAATCCTTATAATGATTATTATCAATGGATCTCAATGCTGCACTAAAAGCAAGATTCCTTGCTGTATTGCCTAAGAAGGCTTTTTTGCCAGGCCCAAAACCGGGCTTGATTTTTCCTACTAAACCGGTTGTT
>CAYTZU010000038.1:0-9149 GCA_964442725.1 uncultured Pseudomonadota bacterium | reverse complement strand
GAAGGGGCTGCTGCAACACAAAGTGAACCAACAGCGGAGCCAACAGCCATGACAGAACCAAGTGAATCAACCGGTTGGGGATTTTAATTAATAAATAATTAAGTCCAAAAGGGATGTATTTCCGGTTTTTCCGAAGATGCATCCCTTTTTTTATTTTAACAGCGATTACTATCAAAAAATAAAAAATTGCAGCTTCACAAGCCAAAATTTATACCTTAAACTCTTCAATCTGAAGACGTGGAAGGGGTTGATGTCGTCTATATTCATTGAAAATAATCCTGAACCGCACAAAACCGTTATTTTTATATTGGATTGGGGCCCATAGCTCAGTTGGTTAGAGCAATCGGCTCATAACCGGAAGGTCCCAGGTTCGAGTCCTGGTGGGCCCACCATATAAAATTAGATTGGTTTATTATTTATCGATCTCAAAATTTGTTTTAAAATAAAGCCAGAAGTTAATTTTTAGTGATTTTGACATGAGGCAAAATGAGCGAATTTAGTTTAGTTGAACAATTAAAATTTCTGGTTAAAACTCGTGAGCAAATCACAGCATTAAAAGAACAAATCAATGAGTTTCAAGCAAAAATAAACAGTAAGAAGGAACAATTGGTCAAGTTTGAAAAAGTCTTAAATTTCGAAAAAAATAACTTTGCAAATATTTCCAAATCGCTTGACCTCTGTGAGCTTGAAGCCAATGAAATTCGCCAAAAAGAGGATGAGCGCAAAGCTCTTCTTGATCAAGAAACAAAAGAAGTCGTAAGAAAGGCCATATTTACAGAGTTGCGGAACTTAGAAAATCTCAGATTTAACCTTGAAAATAAGCTCGAAGCTTTGTGGGCCGAAAAAGAAAAGACTCAGCGCAATCTTTCCACAATTAAAGAGGAAAGCGCTCGGAGAATTAATGAATTAGAGCGTGAATTGGCTGATTTAATTGAGCAAAAAGACAAAATATGCACCCAAATTCCAGCTCTTGAGCTCGAAGATAAAAAAATTTTAAATGCGCTTTCCAAAGAATGGAGTGAGCGCCTCGAGAGCATGAGTCATCAGTCCAGCAAAAGTCTTATCGCAAAAGTCGTCAATGGGCTATGTGGAAGCTGTTTTTATCCCATCTCCAGCCGCGACATCGGTGAACTTTTAAAAGGCAGCCAGGATATCATAGAATGCAAGAGCTGCTTCAGGCTTCTTTACATCGAACCTGAAGAAAAGGCCAGTAACTAATCATTTTTTGGAAAAGGCCCTTGAAACAATTAAGTTTTCTTACGCCAAAAGAGAGCGGACAGACTAAGCAATCAAGCCAAAACCAAATTAAATTAAAGCTTTTTGTCGACGGTGCAAGTCGCGGCAATCCGGGTCAATCGAGTGTTGGAATGGCCTGCTCTGAAGGTAAAAAAGCTGTTTTTGAGGAAGGCTTTTTTATTGGAAATGCTACCAACAATTTCGCTGAATATTGTGCGCTTTTAACTGGTCTTTTCCTAGTTAATAAAAATTTTGAAGGTGAAAGTTTTGAGCTTGAAATTTTTTCCGATTCCGAACTCATGGTTTGTCAAATACTGGGTAAATATAAAATTAGGAATGAGGCACTTTATACCCTAAAAACACTTGTCGACGAGCAACTTAAAAATATTTCATGGAAAATAAAGCACATAGACCGAAGTAAAAATAAACTAGCCGATAGCCTTGCCAATAAGGCTTTTGTTTCAAAAAAACCACTTCCCATTACCATAAAAAATATTTTGAAGAAAGTTTTTTAAAGTCAGAATTTGGCTCACAATCGATTAAAGCTTCAAAGTTTATTTATTGACGCTAAAATCTGCATAAAAATTGAAAATCCTTTGAAAAACAAATTATGGATTAGAGATGCCAAATGCAAAGGGCCATCTGATCGGTGGAATCTGCTTTTTTCCACTGACCAGAATCATTCCATTCATTAAAAATGCCATACCAGCCTCTAGCCCTGAAAAAATGGCTGTCGGACTAATATTTTGCCTCTTTGGAGCGCTATTCCCAGATATCGACACACACAGTGAAGGCCGAAAATTACTGAATTTACTGATTTTAATTGGCATAGTCATGGCCTTTCACAACAAACATTATGTTGCCGCACTAATGCTCTCTGCCGTTTTACTTCTTGCAAGACTTGCAAGCCACCGAGGAATCACACACAATCCAGTATTTCTAGCGGTTTTTCCAGCAATGTTTATTTATTCAATTAAACCTCATGCCCCATGGATTCCCGACATAAATCTGGGATATTATTACTCATTTTTGATCGGTGCGGCTTCTCACTTAATTCTCGACCTTGTTCAAACCGTGCTCAAGCGAAATGGGTTTCTTAAGTCAAAGGGGGTAAAGAAAAAAGGGTTAAAGCGTTCTTAGTTGTAACTTGCTCGACCTGGGAAAGGCTAACATTTTTAATTTGAGCTACTTTGTCCGCAATTAATGGAATTTTGCTGGGATAATTCATTTTTCCACGCTCCTGCTGAACCGGTAGAAATGGCGCATCGGTCTCTAAAATTATTTTTGATAAATCAACGCTTGAAACAACCTGACAAAGCGCCGCATTTTTTGGATAAGTTATTGGACCGTCAATGCCAAGCAAAAGCCCAAATTTTATCGCTTCATCTGCAAAGCTCTGATCCTGCTGAAAACAATGAACCACTCCACGCATTTGACCAGCAAATGGCTCAACAATTCTCAAAAAATCGTCAGCTGCGTCTCGAACATGAAAAGAAATCGGCAAATTATTTTCCAAGGCAAGGTCTATTTGAATTTTAAAAAGATCCTTTTGAAAGGTTTTGTTTGAGTCCGCTCGACTATAATCAAGGCCAATTTCTCCAACACCAACAATTTTGTCTTCGGGGCTTCGTTTTTTTAAAATTTTTTCTATCGAATCAAACTCTCCTCGCCAGCCAGAAATCCCTTCGTAAGGATGCATTCCAACAATGGCAAAAACTGATGCAAACCGCCTTGCTAATTTAGTCGAATTTAGGCTGGAAGACACATCACATCCAACGTTAATGATTTGCTTGACGCCTTGGAGGCAAGCCTGGTCTATGATTTTTGAAATTTCTTCAATTTTTTCATCGGTTAAAATTGCTGGTTCACAACCAAAACAGGCGATAATGTCCAAGTGGCAATGTGTATCAATAAACATCGCAAAAACCCTCTAAAAAAGCTAAAAATTTACTCGTTAGCATAATCAAAAAAATAGTTTTTCCAAAAAGCTAATTTATCATGCATGAAACTTATCAGCAGAAAGTGAAATATAGCTTTCAAATAAGCACTTTTTAGCAATTAATTCTAATTGAATAAGGCAAGGCATTAATATTTAGTTATTAGAGTAACAATGGCTTAACAAAACAATCTTTTTATAAAAAAATAATCTTGGCAAAACTAACTTTTTTTTAAAGATCATTTTTTCTACTTGACAAAGTGATGTTAAAACCATACACTTCGCCTCCGAAAGATGTCTATTGTGTAGGGTTCTTCTCCCTGAAGACTTGGAGGGGTAATGAACAAGAGTGAGTTAGTAGAATCAATAAGTGAAGAAACTGCTTTTAGCAAAAAAGATGTTGCAAAAGTTTTGTCTTCGCTAACTCGTATCGTAGAGCGTACACTCAAGAGAGGAAATAAAGTTTCTCTTACAGGATTTGGAACTTATTGGATTTCGAGACGTCCAGCAAGAATGGGCATTAATCCAGCAACTAAAGAAAGAATTAAACTTCCAGCAGTAAGTGTTCCTCGATTCAAACCAGGCAAACACTTAAGAGAACAGGTTAAAGCTGTTCATCCTCAATAAAAATTTAAATTTTTATTGTTGAAAAAGATCAAAGCCCATCACGCTTCAAAGTGTGGTGGGCTTTCTCTTTATCCACGATATTCAATCTTTACAATCGAACCAGTTGGATATTTTGTGACCAAAAAATGAACTGGAAACTCATTTTTTAATTCCTGAAGATGAGAAACAACAATTATCTTTGAGAAATCAGCCCGCACAGAGTTTATCGCTTCCATCAGACGCGCAATGCCCTCCTGATCCTGCGATCCAAAACCCTCATCAATAATTAAGGTTTGCAGATTTGCGCCTGCTCGTCTGGCCAAAAGTTTTGATATGGAAATTCGCAAGGCAAAGTCAATTCGGAAGGCCTCGCCGCCAGAAAACATTTCATAAGGTCGAGTTCCAGAGCTGTCAGAAATTTTTATGTCCAATGACTCCTTGTATCCACCCTTTTTTAAATCTTTAAGTGGTTCGATGAAAATTTTTGTTTGCTCCTCGGATAAATTAGCCATTATTTTATTGGCTTCAGACTCAATTTCTGGAATCAATCCTTCGATAATCAAAGCCTGAACTCCATTTTTTCCAAAGGCCCCTGCAAGCGTAGAATAATCATCGATTTCCTGCTTAATTTGCGCCGAAATGGCCTCCGTTTCCTTTAATTGAGTAGCCAAATTATTTACTCGAGCAATTTCCTGTTTAAAACTGCCAATTTCCTGCAAAACTTCCTGGACTTTGGCCTCTAAAAAGGCTTGCTCTGTCAAAATTTGATCTTTAAATTGGTTCAACTCCGTCAACCTTTGATCAACTGAATTAATTTTTGAACCAAACTTTTTATAATTACTAGAAATATCTGTGTAAGATGATTCGATATTTTCACGCCTTACGCATTGCGCACGGCGCTCTGAATCGATATTTGAAGCACACAATATTTTTTTCTCGATTAAATCAATTTTTACAAGAACGTCCTCAAGATCAAGCCTAGATCGCTCATTCAATTCCATTTTTTTTAGAATATTTAAATGTTGAACTTTTAGAGCACCGAGTTCGATATCGGCCAATAGTTTTGATTGCAGAACTGTTTCATCAAAATTTGCCTTAAAATCGGCTTCCAAAGTCTCAAGCACACTGCCGGCTTGAGAAAGTTTTAGCTTTTGCTCACCAACTTGTTTATCAATTTCAAGCAATTCCGCCTCAAGGCCAGAAAATTCATGTGTCAAAGCCTCGAGACTTGCCACCAATGACTGCTTTTGAGCAATTTTTGAGTCCTGTTCTTTGATTGAAAATTCGATTTTTTCAAGCGTCGGTTCAATTAAATCAAAAGCCCTTTTTAATTTTAAATTATGAGCTTTGAGCAAATTTATTTTCCCAGAAAGTCGATACCCCATTTTCTGGGAAAGTTGTGATGAGATCGCCTGTCCACAGGTCGGACAAGCGGCATTGGCAGCAGAATTTGAAATTTCTTTTAAATTTTCTTGGCTGGCTAGCAAATCTTCTCGATTGCTTCGAGCTCTTTCAAGCACAAACTCCTTAAAAGATAGAAGCCTTGTATGTTTTTTCTTTAATCGTTCAACAACAAGTTCAATTTCAGAATGTGCATGAAAAGAAAACTTTGTTTCATTTATTTTTCTGTCCAGTAAAAAGATCTTATCCTGAGCAGTTTTCTTTCGAGAAATTATGAGTTCTAGCTCTTTCTCGAAATTTTTGAGCTCAAACCGTTTTTCTTGAATTACTTGAAGTTGACAAGTTTTTTGCGCTTCAAAACTCAGTAAAATTTGTCGCTCAATTTCAGAGATTTTGTTTTTTAAAGAAAAACACTCTTTTGAATTTTCGATATACAAATTTTGGTCACAGACAAGCTGATACTGTTTTTTTTGCAGCAACTCTTTTTGCCTAGCCAATTCGATCAAATTGGGCGCTTGAACCACAGTTTGATTAATTTCACGCCATTTTTTAATCAAAGAAATAAGTTCGGCTCGTTTTTTTTCAAGATCACTTTTCATCGCAAGCAAAGCATTTATTAATTCAAATTCTGTGTTTAGTTGAGCACTTTTTTTATTTAATTGAGAGCTTAAAAGTTTAAATTGATCGAGCCTTGAATTAGCCTCCAAAAGTTTTTGCTCAAGTTGCGCTAGCTCTGAAACCTCCTTTCGATAAGCCTCCTGAAGAGCCGAAATCTTGTTTAATTCGTCTTGCCGCAATCGGCCTAATTCCTGAGCCTTTGAACTCATTTGATCATATTTTCCAAGCCCAATGATTCCAGAAAGAATCTGTTTTCGCTCTTTGGGTGTTTTTTTTGAAAATTCGTTGGATCGTCCCTGAGAAAAAAATGAGGTATTCAAAAAAGTCTCAAAATCAAGCCCCAAGCAGGCCTCTATTTTCTCCTGCGTTAAACCAATCGTTTTATCGGTCAATGTTTTAAATTGATCGGCCTCTTGATCGAAAATCTGAAACTCAAGCCCTGAAATTGCTCGCCCATGACCTTTAAAAAACTCACGTCTAACACGATAAATTGACTGTCCAACCTGGAACTCAAAACTTACAAAAAGATTGTTTTGACCCATTCGAATCAGGCCTTCGTCTGGCTTTCCCAGACCCTGCGCTTTACGCGCCTGTCCCCACAAAGCCCAAGTTATGGCATCGAGAAGCGCCGATTTTCCGTGTCCATTTTTTCCAGACAAACAGATCAATGAGTAATTTGTAAAATCCAATGTCTGAATTTGGGCCGAATAACTCAAAAAATTTTTTATTTGGAGAATTCGAGGAATCACTAATCCCTCACGTTATTTATGATCCTTTTTTCTTGGTTTTTTTAACTTTTTTAGCCTTTTTTTGCTTAGACTTTGCTTCACTTTTAATTCTTACTTTTTTTGTCGATCCAAGCAAAGCATTAGACAAAACCGTTTCTATATCCTTGGCATAAACGATTTTAATTTTGTCCTCAATTTCTGGCAAAAATTCTTTGATGTCATTTTCGTTGTCTTTTGGAACAATGACTGTTCCCAGGCCAAGGCGTATTGCGGCCAAAATCTTTTCCTTCAGCCCACCAACGGCTAAAACTCTACCTCTGAGCGTTATTTCACCGGTCATAGCAACCTTTGGATCGACAGGTCTGTTTGTCAAAAGTGAGACGAGCGCTGTAGCAATGGTCACGCCGGCTGAAGGACCATCTTTTGGAATCGAGCCCTCAGGAACGTGAATATGAAGATCTGAGGAGGTATAAAAATTGTTCTTTATTCCAAGCGCCTTTTCATTTGATCTGACGTAGCTCAAAGCGGCCTGTGCCGATTCCTGCATAACTTCACCAAGTTGGCCGGTCAAAGTCAACGCACCCTTTCCTTTAAAAATGGAAACTTCAACTTCCAAAATGTCCCCACCAACCTCTGTCCAAGCAAGTCCAGTGCAAACGCCGATTTGTTTGTCAAAAGCACGTCGATAGGGCTTGAATTTTTCTGGACCAAGCCATTTGCCAACCAATTCGCTCGTTATTTCAACAGGCTTTTTATTTTTATTCAAAAGTAGCATTTGGATGCTCTTTCTCAAAAGTTTTGCAATGATTTGTCCCAACTGTCTAACACCGGCCTCTCGAGTGTATTGCTCGATGATGGTTCTTATTATTTCAACAGGTAAAATAACCTGTTCATGCGTCAATCCATGTTCCTCAAGCAATTTTGGAACTAAGAATTTTTGAGCAATTTCCAGCTTTTCCTCGGCTGTGTAGCCCGACAAGGAAATTATCTCCATTCGATCAAGCAATGGATACGGAATGCCCTCTGTTGTATTAGCCGTTGCTATAAACATTGTTTTTGAAAGGTCATAATCAACCTCCAAAAAGTGATCGGAGAACTTATTGTTTTGTTCCGGATCCAAGGCCTCGAGCAATGCAGAAGATGGATCCCCTCGGAAATCTGAGGAAATTTTGTCTATTTCATCGAGCAAAATAACGGGATTGACAACTTTTGCCTTTCGCATCGCCTGAATAATCTTTCCAGCCGTTGAGCCGATGTAAGTCTTTCTGTGGCCACGAATTTCAGCCTCATCACGCAGACCACCCAATGAAATTTTGATAAAAACTCGACCCAATGCACGCGCAATTGTCTCAGCCAATGAGGTTTTTCCAACTCCAGGAGGTCCAGCAAAACAAATAATCGGTGATCGACTAAGCTTGTCACCAGCAAATTTTTTAGTAGCAATGAACTCCAAAATTCGTTCTTTTGGCTTCTTCATGCCAGCGTGCGAGGAGTCCAAAATTTTCTCAGCTTCATCGATTCCAACAGTATCTTTTGTAGTTTTGTGCCATGGCAAACTCAAGAGCCAATCAACGTAATTTCGGCTGACGGTGGCCTCTGGTGAACTCGGCTGCATTAATTCAAGCTTTTTGCACTCAGATAAAACCTTATCTTCGGCCTCTTTTGATAACTTTGAGCTTTTTGCCCTTTTTCTGAAATCTTCAACCTCTTGAAGGCTATCATCACGACCTAGTTCTCGGCTTATTGCCCGCATCTGCTCGTTTAAATAATAGTCTTTTTGATTTTTCTCGACCTGTTTTTGAACTCTCTTTCTGATGTTTTTCTCTGTTTTTATGATCTCGATTTCACCAGAAATTATCTCACAGACCTTTATTGCTCTCGATTCCAAATCAAACAATTCAAGAATTTCTTGGCTAATGACCTGATCCAAGTTCATCTGAATTGCCACAGCATCAACTAAACTGTCCAGATCCTTTATTTCTTTAACCAAATTATAAATTTCTGTAGAAATTCTTTCTCCAAACGAAGAATATTCTTTGAATAAAGAGTGAATTTGTCTGACAAGCGCTTTTTCGCGATTTTCATCTTTAACTGGGACTGAATCAATCTCCTCAACAGAGGCAATCATGAAATCACCCAAATCGGAGTAGCTCAAAATTTTCGCCCGTTTTATGCCCTCAACAAGCAGTTTTACCGAGCCATCTTTTTCATTAGATGACTGCAAAATTTTGGACTTAACACCTACTTGATAAATATCTTTGATTCCAGGCTTCTCAATATTGCTGTCTTTCTGTGCCGTTACAAACACCTCAGAATTACCCCTTAGTGCGTATTCAACAGCGTTAAGCGAAAATTGGCGGCCCACCCTGACCGGCGTTACACGCCGTGGCAAGGTGACAACATTTTTCAATGGAAGAACTGGCAATTTTAGGTCATTATTTTCTAACAAATCTTCACTCATTACCAAATCATCAAAGTTGCGTTTAAATCTTTCACAATTCAAAAACAAAAAATATAACTGGAAGCATTTTTTGCTCAGGAAACACACTTCGAGTCTAAAACAAAAGATGGCCCCCAGCAAGGACAACTTGACAGAAAAAAATTACCAATGAAAAAAACATTGA
>CAYTZU010000037.1:0-9221 GCA_964442725.1 uncultured Pseudomonadota bacterium | reverse complement strand
TATTTTGGCTAGCCTCCTGAATCCCAGCGATAACCTTATCGTCGAGAACCAAAATTGGCACAACCATTTGCGGAAAAACCACAACATCAACTGTAGGAATAACATTAATTTCAGTGGTTTTATTTGAAGGCTTCTTATTCCTTTTGTTATCAGGCATAGAAACAACCCCCATCCCAATACAGAAAAAACCCTATTCTAAGGGCCACTGTGTTGAAAACCTTAAGAGCCAATGCGATCCTACTTTATTTCTCTTAGACAAGGCAAGACAGTATAAAAACTGACTAATTGCAAATGCCAAAAAGTTTCGAATCTTGATAGCCAAGTCTTGACAATACTGTGACTTTTTTTCAAGCTCGTGGCAAATGGCGCATTTTAAAAAGACTTGAATCTTTTAAATTGGATTTTCAAGAGTGCCAATTGTTGCAAAGGAACTTTCAAAAACTTTTTTTCAAGCAAATCAACAAATAGAAATTTTTAAAAATATCAATTTTATTTTTGAAAATAATGTCACCTATGCTTTGACCGGGGTTTCTGGCAGTGGCAAAACAACTCTTTTAAATCTACTCTCGGGCCTCGATACTCCGACCTCTGGACAGGTTTTATTCAGTCCATCGACAAATAGCCCATCACAGCGAAAAAAGCTTTCAATCGGAATGGTTTTTCAGGATGATTATTTAATCGAGGAGCTCACAGTCTTTGAAAACATCGCAATTGCCGGCCTTGCTCAAAACTTAAATAAAAAAGAAATAGCCATAAACGCCAATAAGTTGATTTCAAGAGTGGGGCTTGAGGACAAAATCAATAGTTTTCCGTACCAACTCTCCGGCGGCCAACGATCTCGAGCCTCACTTTGTCGTGCCCTTGTGTGCAGTCCAGATTTTTTACTGGCCGATGAGCCCTCAGGAAATCTTGACAAAGAAAATGCGCAAAAAAATGCCGACCTCATCTGCGAGCTCCACAAACAGCTCCACATGGGCGTGATAATCTGCACGCACGATCAAAATATTTATCGAAAAATGAAGGTAGTTTTAAAAATTGAAAATGGAACACTCTTCCACATCTAGAACTTATTGGTTGAAAAATTAATGATTGCAGGCAAAAAAATCATCAACTCGCTTGATTGTCTTTTCAACCAAAGGAATTTCATTTTTTGAGAATTTTGCCACAACAAAGTCGCCAATTTCAGTTTCATCGTCTGGCCGGCCAATTCCAAAACAAAGACGCCAAAAATCGCTTCCAACGGTGGCAATAATTGACCGCAAACCATTGTGTCCTCGTGCTCCACCGGAAAACCGAATTGATAAGTATTCTAAGGGCTTTTCAAGCTCATCATGAATGACCATGATCTCGTGAGGCGCAATTCCCTGCTTTAAAAGTACTGGAAGAATCTTGCCAGAATGATTCATGTATGTTTTTGGCTTAAAACAAAGAATTTTGCGACCATCTTTAGAAACTAAAAGTCCTTCAAAATAAAGTTCCTTTTCGCTGAAAGAAAATCCAAACAATTCGGCCAAACTATTGGTAACATCAAAACCAATATTGTGTCTTGTCTTTGAAAATTTTGGCTCAGGATTCCCTAAACCAATAATTGCTTTAATTCCAGACAAAATTGGGTCGCAAAAAAAGCAGGATCCAACCTTTATCTGCTTGGTTGGAACCTGCTTAATTAGCTCTTTCATAAAAACACCAGAGGCAAAATCTAAACACTTATAGATTTATGCCTTTTCAACAACCGGTTTATCAGTGACTTTTTTATCATCAGTTGCGGCCATTAAGACTTTTTGATCTTTCTGGTCTTTGCTTTTAACAACGCTGGCCAGAAGGGTCTCTTTTTTCTGATCATTTTTGTATGTTGACTCAATATGCTTGCTCAATTTATCGGTCAAATCAAATTCTTCTGAGTCATTGCAAACGATAAGTTGATCAGGGTTCGAAGAATTCAAAATAGCGCTGTATCCGTTCTCTTTTGCGTAATCTCGAATGATGCCTCTAACACGGCCATTGCATTTTTCTTTAGCAACTTGAACTTCTAAGGTTGCTTTTTGATTGAGGTTTTTGAAATTAAGGTTTGTCAGTTCTCGCTCATGATCAAATTGACTTTGAGTAAAGGCCAATTCAAAGTTTCCGGAAAGCGATGCAGAACCATCTTCCTTCAAGCTTTTACTTAATTCCTGGCCTTTTTCTGCCAGTTGCTCATTAAATTTAGCTGCAGCTTTTTCAAGCTCAGCTCTCTTTGATTTTGCAAGTTTTTCAACATCGCCCATGTAAGGTGATCGATCAATTAAAGAAGCAAAGTCGGCTGTAGCAAATTTTGCGTTTGTAGCAACTGCACTGGCAAATGAATTTTGTGTTAGAGCTATGCTTCCAATGAATAATACTGACAAGAAGGTCTTTTTCATTCTCAATCCTCATCAATTATTGATGCAGATGGCAAATCTGCACAAACAAAATAATCCACATTTGTTGTAGGCTAACTCCTAGATGCAAAATCGTCAAATTTAGAGTGTTTTTCAACTCAATAAATCTCGCCGCTCAGCTCGCTAATGCTTTTGAGAGGCTCGCAAATTGAGGCAAAAAATTTTTCATCATAGTCTCGAGAAACTATGGCAACCGGCATGGGGACCGCATAGCCCATGATCACGGCCTCTTTTTTTGGTCCAAGAGTCGTTAAAATTGCACGAATCTGGGCAGCATTTTTGGCGCCGGTTAAAACGGCTGCAATGTCCCGCTCATCATTTAATTGACAAACAATTCTCGTTCCCAGCTGCGAGAGCACTTCACTGTCAATTCCCGATGGCCTCTGATCGACGACAAAGAGCGAGACAAAATACTTACGCATTTCCCTGGCAATCATGCCAAAAATCGTCTGCTTTGCCGCTTGAGGATTTAAAAATTTATGGGCTTCTTCAATGGTAATCATGAGTTTTCGTGGTCTGTCTTTGGCATCTTTACTTGCCAGAAAAGCCTCAGTTTTCGAAACCCAACTTCGATGAATTTCACGCGTAATAATGCCAGAAACCAAAAGATAAGCCAAAACCGAACTGTGACGCCCAAATTCAAGAACAACGTTGATGCCACGGTCCAAATACTCAACAATTAATTGTGAAATAGACCGATCCAAAGGCGCCTTTTTGATAAAATTGAATCGCTCGATGCGCTTGAGCTTTCGATAAAGCGCAGAAAGTGATTCGCAATGCGCACCGATTTGCACTGCCAATTCCTTGAGTTTGTCCGAGCTATTCAAAAGAACCGACAGCCAATCATGCCCAAAGCTGCGGGAGAGCAAGAACGCGGCCTCAAACGCTGTCGGATGCAACAAAAGTTCATCGGCAAGAACCAAAACGTCCTCAACACCGATTTGATTGAGCGAAAAATTTACCGTTACATCGGCCGACAGTCCTCTCTTTGAGGTCGATTCCGGATCGAGGGAAAAAACAGCCACTTTGCCAGGCATTAAATTTTTAAGCCCCTTTACAAAGCCCACTTGGCCGTCTTCACTTCGGGCCTGGCCACCGTATTCGCTGTGCATGTCAAAAATTAGATTTACCGCCTGATCACTTTTAATCATTCCAGCCAAAATTGTACGAGTAATAAAGGTTTTTCCAGTCCCAGTTTTGCCAAAAATTCCATTGCTGCGATCGGCAAAATCCGAGAGATCTATGCAAACTTTGGCCTGCATTCCAATCGGGCTTCCGATGTGCAAAAATCGTCCATTCCTGCCACCGTCTTGACCAAAAACCCGCTCAATGTCCTGATCACTTGCCAAAAAAACCGGTGAAAAATGACCTGGAATTGTTCTCACACATCCGCTCAAAACGCCATTTTCAAGCACAAGCATTGGCTTGATTTGAGCAGTTTTGAATAAAAATTTATTTCGATAAATCTGAGCAAAAAGCTCTTCGCCAGCCCTTGGCGGATCGATTAAAACCGATTGATCGGAAGATTCAAGCGTCAAATCACTGATAATTGAAAAAAAGCTCTTGCTGCCATCTTTTATGCAGACAAACCGCCCTGAAAAAATCTGCTGGGCATCGGCCGATTGATCAATACGAAGAATCAAGCCTTCTGAAAGCGAACCTCCAACGATTCTTCCAATTTGGATAGTATTATTATCAGCCATCAGCTCATCGATAAAATGGTGCTTCTCATTTCTTTACAGTGAACTTGAAACAATTTATCAGACCAAGGAAAAATTAAAAATTGCTAACTTCATGGATTAGGAATCTTAAAAGACACTTTTCGCCTAAAAGATCCTATTTCAAAATAAGAGAAACAAAACGCTAAGGCTGCAGCAGTTGCAATTGCGCCACCCAAAGCCATAATCGCCCTACATTGTTTTCTATATCTTTTTTTAATTTTATTTTTAAAGCGACAAACATCGAGTACAGTTTTTCTATATTGATGAGCAATCAAAACTGCACCTAATGACAAAAAAAACATTATTGCAGTCAAATCCCTAGTTGAATCTTTGTAAAACTCATCTGGCAAGGGCCTTATAAGGGGTCCAAAGTTTGACTGATAATTATTCAATATGCCACGCAATTCTCGTTTTTCATCATCGGAAAAGTCCTTTGCGGGCCTGTTATCACATACTTGACAAATCTTTGTATAAAGACGGTTTCCAAATTCAATTTGCTCATTATAGCTTTCAAATTCAATGCGAGGCATTAACTGGCGGGAGTTATATAGTGGTTCTGTATGATTTTCAAATGCCCATTGCAAAAACCCTCTTAACCCAAAACAAGGATCGTATTCATCCTTTTTTGTTTCAGAATTTGGTTCCAATCTTTCTGGAATCCAAAAAGCATCAATTCCTTCGCTTATACTTTGTTGCCTGAAAATCCCCGGTTTTACAAACTCTGGTCTGGCTAATCTTCCTTGATTTGTGCTCCACGTAGATCGTTTAACCCATTTAGCATAAAATCCTTCTCCAGATTCAGCGCTTTTTGCAAAGAACTCATCAACTGTTATTTTCTTATATGTTTTTCCATCCCAAACAAACATCCCATGACACGATTCACCCCAGATCATCGCAAGCGAAAAAATGAGGGGAAAAATCAACTTAAATCCTAGGTGTTTCATGAAAACTCGTTGTTTACTACAATGCTCATGTATTCGAGAACACTTTCATTATAATGAGATCAGTCAATTTTGGTAGGCCAGGCGAATTTTTAAAGTAAAAACAGGCTTTCAAAGCCAATTTACTTTAGAAACTACAAAATTATTACAATCTGAAAACTTTGGTTTTCGTCAAAATTCGCCCAAAATGCCTCGACTAAATTGACCAAACAAATTAAATCCTATACTTTCAAATAGTTCTAACGAATCAATTTGATCAGCGCAAAAACTTAGTAATTCATCATGAAAGTGTTAAAACTCATTTGCGTCCAAATTTTAATGCTTTTCTCCCTAAATTTATCTTCAAAGCCAGAAGAATTTGAGCGGCTAGAAAAGGCTTTAGTCATGGTTTATGGAGAGCCCTTCTTAAACAAAGAATCACAATCCCCCGGAACCGGCTTTTTAATAAAAGATGAGCGCGGCAATGTGCAAATCATGACAGCAAGCCACATTCCAGCAGAATTGAGAACAATATTTATCAAAAGTTTTGATTCTGATGAAATTTTTCAGGCCGAAGTGAAAAAACTCCCAAGTGGCAAGGCCTGTGCTCATGGAGACGCAGTAATTCTTGAACTGCTTGACCCAACAAAGAAGTTGCCCTATGAGAAATTCGCTTTAGAACTTAGCCCAAACCCAGAAAAACACATAAAAAATGGAAACAAAATAATCGTCTCTGGGATTAACTATTGGGGCAAAAAACCAATAATCCAAAGCCAATCCGCCAACATAGTCAAAGAAAAGCTTTCAAACAAAATAATTAATAACAAGCCTCCAGAAACACTTGTTACAGAAAATGGTTTCCAGGCAAGCGCCAATATTTGCGGCGGTTTTTCTGGGAGTCCAGCAATGATTTATGACATCGATTTAAAGCAGTATTTTCTCATAGGGCTTGTCAGTGAAGGATTTAGCGTAAAAGTTAATGATTTTGGGAAAATCAAGGTTTCAAAAATAGACCCAATCTTTGAGGGAGTCCAAAGCCTAAAAATCGCCCTCGAAAAAGCCGTAAATTGCAGCGCTAAGACAAAAAATATTGGAAATAAATCACCGAGCTTTCCAGAAATAAAAACCTTCAATCTTGGCAAATTCTCAGTTCAACCTGAATTCATCGCTTATTTGGAACAAGATCGACGGGAAGAATTGCAAACTTATTTATTGAGCATTGATCCAAATAATTTGCTTGGACAGGAAAAGGAAGACTGGCTGCTCAAGGAAGAAGCTGAAAAACAATTATTCCAAGAAGAATATATAAAAAGGATTAAACAAATTGATTGTATCTTGAAAGATGAAATTCAGGTCGGAGAAAATTCAAAAGTCGGGAAAATTTATAGTTTCTTTGAACCATTTATTCCTTCGCTTAGAACAATAGCTATATTTCTAGGCGGTTGTGACACAGAAATTGCCACAACTCTCCTAATATTAATTTGTAGGTTTAAAGACCGACAAACACAAACCTAAAATGTTTAAACCATCATCAAAAAGTCCTTTAATCTTGATGAATAGCCCACTTCATTGTCGTACCAGGCAAAGATTTTGTTGGTTTGGCCAAAAACCTGCGTCAAAGCCAGATCAACAATCGATGAATGAGTATTTCCAGCAAAATCGGAAGAAACAAGCGGCTCTCCCTGGCAGGCCAAAATTCCACGCAACTCACCTGTGCTTGCCTGAAGCAACTTATCATTCCAAAACTCGCTGCTCATCGGAGTTTTTGAGCAAAAGGTCAGATCAATGACTGAAACCTTTGGCACCGGAACACGGAAAGAAAATGCCTTAAATCGTCCAATAAGTTCAGGAAAAACTGCGCAAATCGAGCGATCAACTCCAGTTTTTGCAGGAATTATATTTTGCGCTGCGCATCGAGCCCGACGAGAATCGCTGTGTGCATTGTCCAAAAGCCGCTGATCAGGCGTGTAGGCGTGGACTGTTGTCATACAGGCCGATTCCAGGCCGCCGTTGTCCAAAATCACTTTTATGATCGGAGCCAGGCAATTTGTTGTGCAACTGCCCAGGGAAACAATTCTGTCGACTTTGGAATCATAATTTTGAGCATTAACCCCCAAAACAATGGTTTTAACAGGGCTTTCAGCAGGAGCAGAAATTAAAACATTTTTAGCTCCCGCCAAAAGATGCGCGCTGGCCTTGTCAAACTCTGTGAAAAGTCCGGAGCAGTCGACCACCCAATCAATTCCAAGTTTTTTCCACTCAAATTGTGATGGATCGATTATTTGTAAAAGTTGTATTTTTTTCTGCCCAACAACCAATGCCCCATTTTTAAAGCAAACAGACTCAGGGAAAGTTCCAAGCGTTGTGTCATACTTAAACAAGAGATCAAGTCCATCGACCGGCGCCGGTCCCAAATTTATGGCAACGACCTCTATTTTTTTACAGGCAGCAGAATCAGCCAAAATTGAGCGCAAAAAATTGCGCCCAATTCGACCAAATCCGTTTATTGCAATTTTCATAAAAAAGCCCTTTTCAAATCTTTAAAACTTATAAAGTCCTGGCAACACTGGCCCCCTGGCGCAGGACGGAGATGGACAATTTATCAAACGTGCCAAAGTACATGGAAATTGCGTCATAGAAACTGGCTGCTGGACCTGCAATCCGGTATCATAAGTTCCAGTTTTATAGAATGAGAGCGGCACATGCGTGTCATATCGATAAGGCGATGAATGCGAGGTTCCCGTTGGATATTCGCTGATCATTCGATATGGATGTGGCATGCAGGTGATTTCTCCAGATCGACCTTTGTAAATCTGCTTGGCAAAGAGAACTTGGTATTTGTTTTTGGTTGAACTATCGGTTTTTTCAAGATCTTTGATTGTCCAACAATCGCGAATTCCATCTTTTGATAGAATGAACTGTTTTAATCGCTCAAGCAAAGCCTGTTGTCGAAGTTCTGAAAGCGAGCCAAAAACTTTTTTGTCCATGAAAAATTGCGGAGCTTCAAAGTGCTTGACCACATCTTTTACATTGAATTCTTTTGCAGCAATTTCGTTCATCTCAGCCATCAATTTTTTTGCATCAATGCGCATTGGCAGCGAAAATCCTTTGACATTTAAAATCTCTGGAATCGGCATAACTCCGTGATCTCCAGTGACGACAAAGAGAGATTTTTTGCGACCGGCAACCGACTGAACTGAAGACATAAATCGACCAATTTGTCGATCCAAATGATAAAGCATATCGATCTGCTCAAGGCTGTCTGGGCCGTAGAAATGACCGGAAAGATCAAAGCTGCTCAATGAAATAAAGACAAGCATTCGAGCATTGCGATATTCATTGACATTTAAATGTTGAACGATGCATTTTTTTGCAGCATCAAGCAAAAGTCCATTACCAAAAGGACTTGCACAAAATTGTCTGAAAGGATCTTGTTTTGACAAATCTATTGAAAAACGCGCTCCAATCGTCTTTTTTCCTGAGGCACAGAAATCATAATTTAATGCCTCGTGAAAAGCGTAAGATTTTGAGTTTCTTTTATAAAATGGATTCCATCGATATTTCGATCGATGTTTTGGTGCAAATTCACGATTCGCTTTTTTTAGCCAATCCGGAATGGCATCAAAATATGCCTTGCTAGAGGTCAGACCACCTTCCAAATCATCAAACCAGATCGCTTTACCTTTGCGTCCAGCAAGCATTATCGCCGATCGTGATTTAAGCGAAATGGCGTAAGAAAAGGCCTTGTTTGAGGGCTCACTGGTCAGTGCAAATTGGTCACAAATTGTGTCAACCATCAAGTTTTTAGGCGATCGACCAAAATCATGCATCCCACGCTTGGAAAAAACAGCTGTACTTGGAACATTATCGTCGGTGATTTTTGTGTACTGATTATTTTCATCGATCCATCCGTAGTTACAAACTCCGTGAATGTAACCAAAGGCGCCAGTGCTCAAAGCCGCGTGTCCAGTTGGGGTGGATGGCATCGCGTGGGGAAAACTCGCATCATGATAAAAAATTCCCTTGTCAAAGAGCTTTTTTAATCCGTACTTAAAAAATGGCCGAACCTTCCATAAATAATGATAGGCAAAGTGATCTATGACAAAGACGACCGTTAGATTTGGAGAACTCTTGGATGTCATAGGTATGGCGTGATTGCAAAA
>CAYTZU010000036.1:0-9334 GCA_964442725.1 uncultured Pseudomonadota bacterium | reverse complement strand
CCATTTTATCCATCAAAACAGAAAGCTTGTTTGCTGCCGCTTCATTTAATAAACCAGCCTCCTCGCGCCCATCGATAAATTCATTCAAGGCAAGAGCGAAATCCTGCATTTTTTCAGGCTGATTGAATATTCTATTGGAAACAAAATAAACATCTGCCATGGCAATTCCACGCTGCGTACTTTCAACGCTTGGATCTGTGTATAAATTTGCCAAAATTGATTCAAAGGATCCACTTCCAGTCGTCAATCGCTTGATTAAAACTGTTCCGGTTCCTCCGACCTGATAAGTTAATGAGGTTTCATCCTTATCAACTTGGATAATACCCTTTTTATCTGCATCACTGATCACTACGCCCTCAGCATTTCCTTCAACAAAAAAGCTTTGCGTTGCTTGATCGATCGTAACCGAACCATTTGCATCGGCAATTAATGGCTTAAAGCTTATTCCAACAACTGCTCCTGAAGCGTTCTTTTCAAGCGTTAATGCTGCAGAATTATTGTTTGTACGAATCGAGATCTTTTCACGGGCCTCTTTTGCGACTTTAAGTCTGAATTTAGGCAAGAATCGAGACCCTTTTTTGAATGCTGCACTTTGTCCATCGGCCGTTAAAAATAGGGCTTTGTCAGGAACTTGAATTAAAATCTCCTCTCCATCGGCCAAATATAAAGATTTTGATCTTTGCGTTAAATCAGTGAGTTTTTGCTCCAAAATTGAAACCTTTAATTCATTGGCTGCGGCCGCATCATTCTTTGCTTTTTCAGCCTTGGCAACAGCATCGTCCATAGATTTACTTAGATTTGACTGCATAGCCTCTTGACTCGCTTTCAGGTCCGCTAAGGCCTTCTGTCCTTCTTCTCGTGCCTGGCCAGTCAATTTTTCAAGTTCAGCTCTTTTTTTGGCCAAATCCTCCTCGTATTTCTGCTGGTTTTGATCAATTTGAGCCTTAAGTCTTGCCTGCTCTGCATCAGCCTGTTTTTGTTGCTCGGCTATTTGATTTTGTATGTCATTTATAGCCTTCGCGCTTTCAGCTTCCACACTTGCCAAAAGCTGTGAATATTGACTCTGAGCACCATCCATAAGCGACTTATATTTGGCTTTTTCTTCAGCGCTTGACGTTTCAAAGAGTTTGCCTAAGTATTCAAGTTCTTTTTTAATTGCCCCTTCAGACCAGGCCTTCCTGCTTTGTAACTCATCGATATAACGTTGTTGCATCTCCTGCCGTTGGTCGTTTTTAATCGTCAGCTGCCTGAGGGTTTCTTTGTGCTCATCTTCAAGCTTTGTAATTAAATCAATTGAAGCGAGTTTTGCCTTATCAATTTCTGCTTGAATAGCTTTTCTTTTTTCATCGATTATTGCCTGGTTTTCGCCAGTTACAGTGTCCAATTGTTTTTCAAGGTCGGCAACTGCTGTCTTTCCTTTAACATTTTCAGCTTCAATTGTTGCTTCCAATTTTGCAATTTGAGCCTCTTGAAGCTTTTTATTTTCTTCAAACTCCTTTTGCATTTGGGCGATAACTTCCTTCTGCGCCGCCTCAACCTTTGCAATTTGAGCCTCACTTTGACTCTTCAAATCATTGATTTGTTTTTCCGTTTCTGCCTTGACCGTCTCAGACATTGAAGCCATCTGAGCCCGTAATTTATCGACCTGTTCATCGACAATTGCTCGAGCCGAATCCTGCCAGTTTTTTATTCTTGTTAAATGCTCATCATTAAAGCTCTTTTTTTCATCAACCAAAGCACCACTTTGATCAACATCCTTTTTGATTTTATCATCAAACTCAGCAATTTTAGTTTTATAATCGGATTGAACCTGGTTTATATCAGAATCAGCACTTCCTTGCTTGATAAGCTCATCGAGCAACTTATTGGTCTCTGCAGTTAAAATATTCTTCTGAGATTCCAAGTTTGAAATGTCTTTTGAAATCAAGGCTGAAAGGTCAGCAAAATTGGCATTGACTCGATTGACCAAATTTTGGATTGCTGCCTGATCCTCATCTTTTTTCTTGGCGATTTGAGCACCCAACTGCCTCACTTGAGCTGCAATATTTTCTTTTTCTGTGTCTGATGATGAGCTGGTAATTGAGGAATTAACTTTTGCAATTTCATCGTTGATTGCCTTTTCAAAATCTTTTGTTCCAGTCTCAATTGATGTAATTTCGTCCTTGCTTGTCTTAATTGAATTCTTGACCTTATTTTCGGCTTCAAGCTTTGCATTTTCAAGATTTGAAACCACCCCCATGGAAATGGCAATCCGCTTTGTGTTTGACTGAATTGCTTGTGCTTGATCTGATAATTTCCTCGTTTGTCCGGCAACCTCTTCGGCAAGTTTTTGTTTATCGGCAAAAACTCGGGCCATTTCATTTTTTGCTAAAGCTAAAACTCCAGCTTTAGACATTGAATCTATTTTTGCCTTCAAATCATCTTTGTCGGCTTGACTCATTGTTGGATCGGCCAACAATCCCAAAAGCTCATCCTTTGTAAATGAATCCGGCGCGTAAACAATTCCTTGAAGCTTTGCAAGACGTTGGTTCTTGGCCTGTTGATCAGCAGCTTTGTCGGCTTCCAGATCAATTACGGCCTTCTGCATCGCCACGTTTTCTTGTTCAACTTTATCAAGTTCGGCCTGCAAAATTTTAATCTGATTTAAAACTTCATCACGTTTTTCTATGAACGCTGCCTTCAATGCCTCATATCGATCATCTTGAGCTGTTTTGGCCTCATTTAAAGCATCTTTTAGAGAGGCCGCGGAGTCCTCATAGGCCTTTGCTCTCTGTTCATAAAGTTTTGCAATTTCCAAAGAAAGCTGAATATTAGTTTTTTTGTTTTCGGCAATAACTCGAGCGTCCTCTTCAAGTCGTTTAACCATCTCAGCTTTCGAGGAACGAATGATCTCGATCTGTTGTTTTGCCAAGGCCAAATCTTCAGGACTTAAACCATTCATAGTTGCTGTAATTTTTGCAACAGCAGCTTCAGTGTCACTTTCCTGAGCCTGCCTTATGGCCTCCATTTCCAAAACTCTTTTTTTTAGTAACTCGGCCTGTTCATTTGCACTAGCTGCCTCTGCTGCCAGTTTTTCATTTATTGCCTCGAGTTCGGCCTCCGTCTTCTTTTGAGCCAAAACACCTTCATCGGTGGTATTTTCAACGGTTAAGTACATTTGAGCAAGTAAAGCCTTTTGTGTTGACTCAGCCGTTGTCCTGACCTGTTCATCAAATGTTGCCTTTAACATATCCAGTTCGACTTGAATTTGAATTCCAACAGCAGCTAAAACCGATTCAGCCAACTGAAAATCAAACAAGAAATCTTTAGGGCTTGCAGTAAAATCGGCAGGTGTTCCAACTTTCAAACCAAAATCTTTGCCTATCCCAACATAGTACTGGCCACTTCTAATAACATAAAGTTCTTGACCTGTCGGCTTATAAACAAAAAATGTATCGACATCCTTCGTTCCATTGAGCGTATCTTTTAATGTTGCCTTTTGATCAGCTGTTCCAAAATTCGCAATAACAAGCCGCTTAGAACCCTGCCCCTTGGATCCATAAAAAAGACAGTAAACCCCTGTATAATTTGAAACTAGTCGAAAACAAAAATCATCTGGAGCTTCTAGAGCCCCTGCTTTTAAAGACATATCTGGCGTATGAACAAGGAAATAGTCACCATTCTTGATCATAACATTTCGATTATTCAAAGAGCTCAATGCAGCGTATTGATAAGGCGTATGGAAAATTGCACAAAGCACAATTATCAAAATTTTTAGTTTTTTATTCTGATTCACAAAAAACTCCCGACTTAAATTTAAATTGCTATAGCCATCTTTTGAAGCAATAGCCTTATAATTCAATTGGTTCCACAAATTTTCTTCGAAGCGAGATTTTTCCAAATTTTGACTACAACAATCAACTTAAAATAGAACTTGGTCTATGCCTTCTACTCGAAAACATAGACCAAGTTTTATAGATTAATGCGTTAATAACGATCGAATTTAATATTTTAAAAATAAATAACTAATTATCTCCGGCGTTTAAAGCTTCAAGGTTTGCAGCTGCATTTTCATCATTGATGGCCAAGGCCATAGATCCTCGCCACATTGTTCCGTTCTCATTCAAGTTTTCATCTTTAAACACCAAGAGTATTGTTCCATCGCTTGAAACACAGGCATCGACCATTCCCCAAACTTGCGAGTTTCCAACACTCAAATCTTTAATTTTTACCGATTTAATCGGCCCAGAATAAATACCAACCTTGCCTGTGGTTGAAAGAACGACAAGTTTTATGTTATCAGCTCGACCTGCGACACTAAACTTGTAAAGCGGGTCGCCCAAAACATTTGGATCAAAGCCACTTACAGCGTTCCACACCTCTCCTTGTCTTACAAATAATTTTCCCATTTTATCCATAAACCAGAAGGTCCCGTCATCGTCGGTATCGACACAAACTGGAAGATCTGCAGAGTCAGGAGTTGTAAGATCGGCCCATTTTTGTCCATCATGAATCAAAAGATTTTTATTATTTTGATTTATTTTATTGGCCAGCAATGTTTTGTTAGCTCCAAACCGAACTGTTCTTTGTTTAAACGCTTCAAAAAATGGTGAGTAACTAGGTTGGCCATACCATTCCCATTCAAGCCAAAGACCGGGAGCTCGTGAAAAAGAGGCATTCCAATTATCAACCATAGCCCAAACATTTCCACCACCATCAAAATCGGCAAAAACTGGCCTTCCTTCAACATTGGTTGACGTGTCTCTTTTAAACCGCACATAAGGCCCAACATTTGGATTCTGATGATATGTTTGAGCCAATCCGTTTCCATCAATAAAGGTAATTGACCTCTTACCAGTCAATTGGGCTGCAGTTATTGTAACTGTTAACTTTTTCCCTTCACTATTAGTCATAGTTTTGACAAATGGAAGCTGCTTGTCATCAAGTGCAAGATATCCCTTACAAAACTCATTTTGAGTAAACATCGGCTGATCCCACATTAAATTCACACTTTGCCCATCATGCGTGGTGCCGTAGTAATAACGATTCTGTTTATAATAAGCATATGCACAATTTTGCGGCAAAAACGAAAATCTGTCATCGGACCATAGCACTGTTCTTGAATTGGCAGGAACTGTAAGGTTAAGTTTCTCAACATCATTGTGTTTTGCCGGATATGCATAACCAGCGGCAGATATCATTATCTGTCCATCCAAGTTGCCACAAATATCGCTAACCACAGGAGACACCCTGCCTTCTCCGACAAATGGAATCGATGTAAAAACACTCATCCAGGTCTTGTCATCAGGTGCAAGTTTATAAAGGTATCCTTGGGTTGAATCACCAGGAACCGAACTTGCAATGGCAAACGTATGCAGTTTCCCGTTCCCAGTATAGAAACAATGGGCTTTGACTGCCTTTCCTGGCAGTTTTTTAAACATTCTAGTAACCAAAACCTTTTGGATCGCGTCTGCGTTAGATTTTGCAGAAGATGGTGCTTGCACCTTTTCGATGGTAAATTTTGGGATGAATTTTGCAACAGATACCAGTTCTCCAATCCGTAGAATATTATCAGATCCTGGAAGCTGACCAATGTAATAACTCTGAGTAAGTTTGCCGCGCCTGGCTGGGATTTCAACATTGATTGTTGAAATAGTCATTTGATCGCCATTGACAACGATGTCATAGAGAGCTGGATCACAAACATGTCCCTGAACAAATCCTGTTAGCTTTGAAATTCCACCAAAACTCCAATCTTCAAGTGGAGCCTGGGTTTCACGATCTAAGTATTGGTTATACCAACCAACTCTCCAAACAATATTTCCGCCAGTGACAGCATTTTGGAAAAATACTCTTACTTTTTGTCCATTTGGAATCTCAAGCCCAGTAGACGTTGAATCAAGGCGCCTAATTATCCACCTAGAGCCAGCATCAGGGGCATTTACAAAACCAATTCCGCTTATCGATCCGGCCGCCACATTTAGAGTAGAAAGATATTTGCCATCTTGGCTTTTTAAAAATACCGAATCTCCTTCATTTAAAGCTTTTGCATGGTTAAAGATAATTAAGGAAAGAAACACAGCGGTGAGTGTTTTCCTGAAAAACTTCAGGAATAACATATTTTTGAGTTGATTCATAAGGGCCATCCAGAATACATCGGCTAAAATTTACGAAAAAACTGATTTAATATTTTCAGGATTTTGCCACATGTATTTTTAAAGAATCAATTATCGCCAATATAAATTGAGCTTTAAAACTTTTTTATCTAGACTCAATTACTTAAGAATTGAAGTTTGGCCTTATTAGTAGGCCATTTAATTAAAATTAAAAATGAATAAATTGTGTTAAAAGTAGGCGAAATATGAGTCTTTTAAAAAGAAACATTGGTCCCGGCATGATGTTGTTGATATGCCTAAACTCCATGAGTGGGGCAGGGGTCTTTGTCAATGCAAAACCAATTTCGTTTTTAGCTGGAAAACTAGGATTTTTGTCCTACTTGATTGGCATGATTATCATGCTTCCGGTCGTTTTGTCTCTGGCCGAAATGGCTCAAGCAAACCCCGTTGCTGGAGGTCTATACCAATATTCAAAGAATTTCTTGGGCAAAAGCTTTGGATTTTTTAGCGCTTGGAGCTACTTTTTATCAAAATCTGTTTCTGTGGCTGTTTTAACCCAGGCCTTCACAACGCCACTGGCAATAGTTTTAGCGCCTCACATAAAAATTAACAAAATTGTTTTGGACGGGTTAGTTCTTTCATCAATCATTGCCTCAAACTTGGTTGGCGTTCGACTTGGCGGAAAGATTCAATGGGTTTTCACAGTGATCAAAGCAATTCCATATTCAGCAATCATTTTATCTGGTGCTTTTTTGTCTGTGAGCGGAAAACTGCATAATTTTAATACTTTTAATTATGGACAGAGCTTCTTTTCATCTTTGCCGATTACAATTTTTGCACTCTCAGGATTTGAGATTTCAAGCACAATTGCACACATGGTCAAGGATCCAGAGAAAACAATTAAAAAGGTTGCTGTGAGCTCATTTTTACTTGTTGGTCTTTTATATTCAACCTTCCAACTTTGTGCTCAAATTTTGTCTGGGCCAGCGCTTGCTACTCATGAAGCACCATTTTTATTAATTACGCAAAACTTGTCAGTTTTTTTGGGTAAATTTGCAAGCCTCATTCATGATTTAATCAAATTGGCAACTATTTCAGCCGCTTTTGGCATCTTGACCAATAACTGCTGGAATTTATACGCAATTGCCAAGGACGAGCTTGTTCCATTTTCTAAATATTTGGTTCAAGTCAATAGAAATGACGTTCCATGGATTTGTCTTTTAATTGAGGGCCTTTTAAGTTTACTTATAATGTCACTGACAACAGACCAAATCGCCCTTCAAAGCATGTCCGTTTTTTCAACTTGCATTGCCTACACGCTAAGCACGGCAGCCTGCTTTGTTTATTTGGTTAAATCGAGGGCAAGTTGGACAAAGAAAACCATCTGCACGATCGGAATTTTCTCGTGCTGTCTGATAGTTTTCCTGAGCGCACTCAATATTGTACGCTCAGGACTTTCGGCTTCATTTTTGGGGATCTTTATTTTTGGAATAATTCTTGTTCTTCTAAAATCAAGCAAACAACAGAATATCAGCCTTATGGCGTAGCTGGAGTAGCTGGAATTACAGGTGTTTTTTCCGTTGCACTTGGTGTTTTCTTTGTCGGAATCAATGAATTTATGTCTCTTGAACCTGTAACAGCTTCAACGGCACGCAGCTGAATGTCCTTTTGATTTGCAAGCTCATCGACAACACTTTTAATCTGTCCATAGGAGGCTTTTGAATAAGTTTCTACGTCACCAATTCTCTTTTCAATTGAGTCAATTCGAGCATTAAACAACCCCTTTAATTCTGCAATTGCGGCAGCTAATTGAGCATTGTCCTCAGGAGCAGCAAAAATAGTTTCTCCAGGCAAGAAGGCCATAGCCAATAAAAGTACCTTTAATTTAAAATTTATAGGATTCATACTTTCCCCCTAATTACTCTAAAATTACCTCACAGTTTTCTTTGCTTCTTGCACTTGAACAACTTGCGTTGTGGCCAAGGACCTTGTTGGTTGGTTTGTTGAACTCACCTTTTCAAGCGTTTCTGGCCCAATGCTTTTTTCGATTTTTGAAACGGCCGCTTCAAGTCTGTCCATTCTAGAACTCATAGAATTCATCCATTGACTGAAACCACTTTTTACTTTTAGATGTTTTTTTATCTGCTTTGCCCAATTTTCACCTACATTTTTCGGATCATCCAACAGCCGGTCCAACTCCTTAAACAAAGCAACTGATTTTGTTTTAAAAGTCGCATCATCATCGCCATCAGACGGAAAAATCAACGTTGACGGCAATCCATTAACTTTCTTTAAAAAATCAAAGAAATCATCAATTTCATTGCGCGTAGAATTTTCAAGGGTGTTCAAAACTGATTTTACACTCCCGATCGAATCAGTCTTTGAATCTTGCCGTTGATCGCGAGAAATTGGCGCAGAAGAACTACTCACCACATTGTTCGATGACCGAGTAAGCGTCAAATTTTGCGAAAAACAGGCGCTGTAAATTATAAATGATAAAAGACAATAAAGACCAATACCTGGCTTTAATTGACTATTTTTAAAAAACAAAGTACTCCTCGAACTATTTAAAAAATGCAGTTTCAAATCAATTGACAGTTAATTTTTCCAATTTGTTGGTTTAGACTGCAATAAAGAGGGCAAATTTAATGAAAGCCAAATCAAAAAGTTGGTTTTGCCGTTCACTTATTTTTAAATAAAATTTTGAACAATTTAAAATAGCGTTGGAGTTAAGTGGTCGATGGATAAAATCTATCAAAGTAGGGAAGAAGAAAGAAAAATAGTCGATTTTTGGAAACGATCAAAAACTTTTGACTTTGTAAAAGACAAAAATAGAGAAATTCTAAGCATCGATACCCCTCCTCCAACCGTTTCTGGAAAACTGCACATTGGGCACATTTTTTCCTATACCCATGCCGATTTATTAGCTCGATATGCCCGAATGATCAATAAAAACGTTTTTTATCCTATGGGTTTTGATGACAATGGCCTTGCAACAGAAAAATTTGTTGCAAAAAAACGTGGAATCAAAATCGAGAAAATGGACCGAACTGAGTTTTCAAAAATATGCATAGAGGAAAGTCTTTTGGCGGAAAAAGAATTTGAAAATCTCTGGTCAAATCTTGGCCTTTCCGTTGATTGGAACTTGGTCTACTCAACAATTTCGCCAAAAGTTATTAAAACTTCACAATTTTCATTCATAGATCTTTTCAAAAAAGGCCTTGCCATCAGGAAAACTG